>JBCCSW010000268.1:0-5890 GCA_039199465.1 Pseudomonadota bacterium | reverse complement strand
CTACCAACCGCGGGTGGTCGACGGCCTGAACGTCTTCATCGTCGTCAAGCCGTGATCGGAGCGTTCGGATGAGACATGCGCTGTCCATACTGGCGACCGCGGCCTGCTTGGCGTTGCCGGCGCCAGTCTACGCCCAGTCGCTGTTTTCGGCCTGCGAGAGCGATATTGCGACCTATTGCGACACCGTCGAGCCCGGCAACGGTCGGATCATGGCCTGCCTCTACTCGCGCGAGGACAAGTTGAGCGAGAGCTGCGACGCGGCCGCGGCCGAGCCGCTCGATATCCTCGACCTGTTCTTCGCGAGGCTGAGGGACGTGGTCGACGACTGCCGCGAGGATCTCGCCAGCCTCTGTGCCGACAGTGCCGCGGGCGACGGGCGCATCCTGGCCTGCCTGCGGTCGCAGGAGAGCGCGCTCGGAGAGACCTGCCGCGGCGCGATCTCGACCATCCGCCTGCCCGAGGACGGTTGACGCTTCGGTCGATAAGAAGGCGACCCAGGCGGCAGGGCCGGGCGATCCTGCCGCCCCCGATGCCGTCGCACGTCAGCGGAGCCTTGCGCCGCTGAACGGCAGGCGCCATCACGAAGCCACCCATCGCGACCACATCAGGCCCTGCCCGCGCCGGGGCCACCGACCAAGGCCCTCCCATGCCCGGAAATCTCACGGTTCACGACCTTCAGGCCGCCGTCTCGACCGGCGAGATCGACACCGTCGTCATGGCGCAGGTCGACATGCAGGGCCGGCTGATGGGCAAGCGGTTCCACGCCCAGCACTTCCTCGACAGCGGGATCGAGGAAACGCATGCCTGCAACTATCTGCTCACGGTCGATTACGACATGGAGCCGGTGCCGGGCTACGCCTCGGCGTCCTGGGCAAAGGGCTATGGCGACTACACGATGAAGCCCGATCTCACGACGCTCCGCCGCACCCCATGGGCCGAGGGGACGGCCCTGGTCCTCTGCGACCTGCTCGACCACCACACCCATGCCGAGGTGGCCGTCTCGCCACGCGCGATCCTGAAGCGGCAGATCGCGCGGCTGGCCGAGCGGGGCCTCATCGCCATGATGGCCTCCGAGCTCGAGTTCTATCTGTTCCGCGACAGCTTCGAGGAGGCGGAAGCGAAGGGCTATCGCAGCCTCACCCCGATCAGCCCCTATAACGAGGACTACCACGTCTTCCAGACCGCCAAGGAGGAGGACGTGATGCGCGCCGTGCGCAACGGCCTCTACGCCGCCGGCGTGCCGGTCGAGAACTCGAAAGGTGAGGCCTGGGCCGGTCAGGAGGAGATCAACGTCCGCTATTCGGACGCGCTGGACACCGCCGACAACCACGTGATCACCAAGAACGCGGTGAAGGAGATCGCCTGGGCCGCCGGGCGCGCCGTGACCTTCATGGCGAAATACGACTACACCGCCGCCGGCTCGTCCTGCCACATCCACCAGTCGCTGTGGTCGGGCGACACGCCCGTGTTCCACGATCCGGCGAGTGCGCACGGCATGTCGGCGGAGATGCGCGCCTATCTCGCGGGGCTGCTGGCCCATGCCGGCGAGACGACGCTGTTCCTGGCGCCCAACATCAACTCCTACAAGCGGTTCCAGGCGGGCACCTTCGCGCCGGTCAAGGCAGTGTGGAGCCGGGACAATCGCACCGCCGGCTATCGCCTCTGCGGCGAGGGTACGAAGGCAGTGCGGGTCGAGAACCGGGTCGGCGGCGCCGATCTGAACCCGTATCTGGCCTTCGCCGCGCAGATCGCGGCCGGCCTCGCCGGCATCGACGGCGGCTATGCGCTAGAGGATGCGTTCGAGGGCGACGCCTATCGCGGAGAGGGGCGCGAGATCCCGAAGACCCTGCGCGATGCGCTTGCAGCGACCGACGGCTCGGCGATGCTGCGCGCGGCCCTCGGCGACGCGGTCGTCGACCACTACGTCCATGCCGCGCGCTGGGAACAGCTTGAATACGATCGCCGCGTCACCGATTGGGAGATTGCCCGCGGGTTCGAGCGTGGCTGAACCGTGACCTTGCGGGAGCGTCACGCCTGCACCGGTTCGCCCATCGCGTGGCGGCTGCCGGATTGCGGTCGCACCGAGACCTGCCTCAGATCCAACCTCGTCAGGAACCTGCGCCCATGACCCTTTCGGCCACCTGGTCCTATCCCACCACCCTGCGCTTCGGCGCGGGGCGCATCGCCGAGCTGCCCAAGGCCTGCCGCAACGCGGGTATCTCGCGGCCGCTGCTGGTCACCGACCGAGGACTCGCCGGGCTGGCGATCACCGAACGCGCGCTCGCGCTGATGGCGGAGGCCGGGCTCGGCCGCGCGCTGTTCGCCGATGTCGACCCCAATCCGACGGACCTGAACCTCGCTGCGGGGCTAGAGGTCTATCGCGCCGGCGGCCATGACGGCGTCGTGGCTTTCGGCGGCGGCTCGGGCCTGGATCTCGCCAAGACCATCGCCTTCATGGCAGGCCAGACCCGCCCGGTCTGGGATTTCGAGGATATCGGCGACCATTGGACCCGGGCCGACCCGGACGGCATCGCCCCGATCATCGCCGTCCCGACCACCGCTGGCACGGGCTCGGAGACCGGGCGCGCCAGCGTCATCACCAAGCGCCAGACCCACACGAAGAAGATCATCTTCCATCCCAAGATGCTGCCTGCGACGGTGATCTGCGATCCGGAGCTGACAGTCTCGATGCCGCCCGCGATCACGGCCGGGACCGGCATGGACGCGCTGGCGCATTGCCTGGAGGCCTATTGCAGCCCGCACTACCACCCGATGAGCGCCGGCATCGCGCTGGAGGGGCTGCGGCTGGTGCGCGAGAACCTGCCCCGCGCCTTTGCCGACGGCACGGATCTGGAGGCGCGGGCGCATATGATGAGCGCGGCCGCCATGGGCTCGGTCGCTTTCCAGAAGGGGCTCGGCGCCGTGCATGCCCTGTCGCATCCCGTCGGTGCGATCTACGACACGCATCACGGCACCACCAATGCGGTGGTGATCCCGGCGGTGCTGCGCTTCAACCGCCCCGCGATCGAGGAGCGGATGGACCGCGCCGCCGCCTAGCTGGGGATCGATGGCGGCCTCGACGGGATCGTCGCGTGGATCGAGGATCTGAACCGGGCGCTGGACCTGCCGGCGCGGCTGTCCGCGATCGGCGTCGGTGAGGATCGCATTGCCGAGATGGCGGCTATGGCGGTCGTCGATCCAACGGTGGGCGGCAACCCTGTGCCGCTGACCGAGCCCGACGCCGTGGCGCTCTACGAACAGGTGATCTGAGGCCGCCTGTCCTCACTGCCGACCGATGCGCACCGCCGACGGCATCGAGGGCTTCGATTGACGGGAGAAGCCGGGTACATCCGTCAGGATCGGAAGGGTCGCTTGGGGATGACGAGGGGATCGATGTCCAAGTCGCTCGGCGCTATGGGTCTCGCGCTTGGCTTGCTGCTGGCCGCCTGTGCCGCGCCGCCGCCGCCGGCCGTGGTGCCGCCCGAACGCCTGGCGATGCCGGCCAAGGCCGACCGTGTGCTGGTGCTGAAGGGCGAGCGTGAGCTGCAGCTTTTGGCGGGCACGCGGGTGCTCCGCAGCTATCGCGTCGCGCTCGGCTCCTCACCAGAAGGGCCGAAGCGGCGGCAGGGCGACGGCAGGACGCCCGAGGGGCACTTCGTGCTCGACTGGCGCAACCCCGACAGCAGCTTCCACCGCTCGATCAACATCTCCTATCCCGGCCCCGCCGACAGGGCCCGCGCCAGCGCGCTCGGCATCGATCCTGGCGGCGACATCATGATCCACGGGCTGCCGAACGGGCGCGGCTGGATCGGTGCGGATCATGCCAGCCTCGACTGGACCGAGGGGTGCATTGCCGTCACCAATGACGAGATGGATGAGATCTGGGCCATGGTCGACGACGGCACCCCGATCGAGATCCGTCCCTGAGCGACACCGGCCACCACCGCAGCGCCGGCGAAACTTGTGATGGAACCGCGGCGCGCCGGGCGGCGTTGATGCAAGACGCGCTGCCGCGGCGCCCGACTGGACGCCTGCGGGACAGCGCGCCCACGACCAAGCCTTGGGGAGGCTTCGACATGGCGACACCGCTCTACAGACTGCCGCGCCTGCTCGCGCTGGCCGGGTTCCTGACCCTGGCCGCCTGCGCGTCGCAGTCCGATATCGACGACCTGCGTGCGGAACTGCAGCAGGCCCAGGCCGACGCCGCGTCGGCCAATGAGCGGGCTGCGGCGGCCGAAGCCCGCGCGGCCGATGCGGAGGCGGCAGCAGCAGCGGCGCAGGAGCGCGCCGAACGGATCTTCCGCGAGTCGCTTAGAAAGTAATCGCGCTGGGGGGTGCGCCCGGCTCAGCAGGCCCCCCGCCCCGAACCGCTGGCACGCCGCGGCGATCCATGCGCACTGCGCCGCGTGAGCTCACGCCGGCGCGGTTGTCCCCAAGAACGGTTATCCCCGAGAGCGGTTGTCCCCGAGAACTGAGATCCTAGCACTCAGCCCCTGGCACTCAGTCCGGTCGTCGAGATCTGCACCGGTACACCCCGGCGTTCTCGCAACACCCGCTCGATCAGATCCCAGTCCAGTTCGAGCTCCGCGGCGCCGGGCATTTCGGCCAAGCGGATCATCAGGCCGGGCAGGTCGACATAGTAATCGGGTTGCTCGCCCGCCTCGACGGCATCGGCATAGGACTGACCGGGATGCGCCTCGATCCAGAGCGCACCGCCCGACCAGCCGAGCTTGATCTCCTGATCGACGATCTGCACGGGCACGCCGGTGCCAACCTCCTCGAACAGCGCTGCGATGTCCTCGGGATAGAGCCGGATGCAGCCATGGCTGACCCGCCGCCCGACGCCGAGCGGTTTGTTCGTGCCGTGGATCACATAGGCGTCGTAGCCAAGGTTCAGCGCGAAATCGCCCAGCGGGTTGTCGGGCCCGGGCCCGACGCTCGCCGGCAGGTCGGGCTTCTCGGCCCGGATCGAAGCCGGCGGCACCCAGGTCGGGTTGCGGCGCTTCCGGGTGATCTTGGTGTTGAGCCGAGGCGTCTCCCAATAATCGCGCCCGATGCCGACCGGATAGGTCGCGACGCTGCCGTCCCTACGGAAGTGATAGAGGCGCAGCTCGGCCAAGTTGATCACGATGCCGCGCCGTGCGCCCTCGGGCAGCAGATGGGCACGGGGTACCAGCATCTCGCGCCCCTCGCCCGGCAGCCAGGGGTCGATACCCGGATTGGCCGCCATCAGCGCGACGAAGCCGACGCCCAACTCGCGCGCCAGCTGGGGCAGAGAGTCCTCGTGGCGCGCCGTGTAGACCGCGGCCTGGCCGATCAGGTCGTCGGGTTCCGCGCCGGTCGCCCTTGCGCCGGGTGCCGGCAGCGCGATCGCGAGCAAGAGCAGCGCGGCGAAGAAAGATCTGGCAGCCGACCTCGCCATCATCGGTCCCTCCTGGTCCAAGGCATAGTCGCATCCGTGACGTGATCTTTACCATCGCCGCGCGTCTGTCGACAGGGTTTGCGCGTCACGGCACGGGGATGTGAGGCCCGGCAGCCTGGGCCGTGGCGGGGGCCAGCGGCGCGATGGCATGCCCGGCGCCAGGCTCGCGGCGTCAGCGCAGCGTGCCGGCAGTGGGGTGGCACGGCCGTGTTGGCGCTACCGGCGCACCGGCGCCACCATCAGCCTTTTATGCGGCGCAGGGGCGACGCGACAAACGGCTTGCTGGCCTGCGATTGACAGCTCGGCAATGGCGGCGTTTCGATGATTGTCGATGGTGATGCGGGCGGCAGACGACACGGGACAGGCAGTGGCCGAGGCGGGCGGCAGCGCGGCGCGTCTGGCGTGGCCCCGGCTGTCCGCCACGGCGGTGTCATGGCTCGGCATCTACGCCCTGCTTGCCGCCGCGTG
>JBCCSW010000267.1:0-5904 GCA_039199465.1 Pseudomonadota bacterium | reverse complement strand
GCGATCCAGGCCGCGGCGATGGCGAGCAGGGCGATGACCGGCACGATCGGCCCCTTGAGCAGGATCGAGCCGGCGATGGCCAACCAGAAGACGATCCAGTCATACCGTCCGGTCTGGCCGGTCATCAGCCGGAACAGCACCGCCATCACCAGCACCGCGGTCAGCGTCAGGCTGGCATCCGTCTTGGCGATGGTCGCCTCGGCCGCTAGCAGCAGCGTTGTCGCCATCAACATGCCGCCCAGCACGCTGGCCCGCGCACCCAGAATGGCGCGCCCGGCCCAGACGGTCGCCAGTGCCGCGAGGATCGCCGCCAGCATCGAGGGCAGGCGATAGGCCCAGATCGGTGCCTCGGGGCCGCCCGCGGGCAGGGCGGTCGCGGCCTGCAGCCAATAGATGCCGACGGGCTTCTTCCAGCGCGGCTCGTCCTGGAAGCGGATGTCGATATAGTCGCCGGACTGCATCATCTGCTTCGTGGCCTGCACGAAGCGCGCCTCGTCCCGGTCGGTCACTGGCAGGGTGACGAAGCCGGGCAGGGCGACGGCGATCGCGATCAGGCTGACCAGCAGGTAGCCGCGCCAGGCCGCGCCGCCCGCCCAGTCGAGCACGCGGTCCAGGCCGACGCCCAACCCGCCAATCAGGCTGTCGATACGCGCCAAGGCGCCGGCGTCCCCGATGCGGGGCGGGTGGCGGCCCTACTCGGCCGAGGGTGGGGGTAGCAGCGAGCCGCCGTCGCCGCCGAGCCCCGGAAGGGCTGGCGCGGCATCCTCCTCCTCGTTCGAGGACGGCAGGTCGGGCAGCGGGATCGCCACGCCCTCTTCCAGCGGCGCGCGGAAATTGTCGGTGACCGAGCGCCGCTCCGTCCCGCCGCCGGAGAGGATGGTCAGCGTGATCGAGGTCACGATGAATGCCGCCGCGAGGCCCCAGGTGAGCTTGGTCAGCGCATTGCCCGCGCCGCGCGCCGATACCATGCCGCCGCCGCCGCCGCCGATGCCGAGCGCGCCGCCTTCCGAGCGCTGCAGCAGCACCACCCCGATCAGGCAGAGCGCGATCAACAGGTGGACGACGAGGACGACGTTTTCCATCGGTGTCTCTCTCCCGGTTCCGGCCCGGTTCGGGGTTGCTCGGCGCAGGGTCGCGTTTCGGGTGCCGAGTGTGGCGGGTGGTCTAGCCGCAGCGCTCGCCGCTGTCCAATCCCACGGCCGGCCGCTTAGCGCCCGGTCGCGATATAGGCGGTTATCGCCCGGCTGACGACCGCCTAGGCGGCGCTGATGCCGCCGTTCACGCTGATCGCCTGGCCAGTGATGCGCCGCGCGGCGGGCGAGGCCAGGAACACGGCGAGCGCTGCCAGATCGCGCGCCTCTGTCGGGCCGAGATGGGCAAGCGCCCGCGCCTTGGCGAAGAGCTTGGCCGAGAAGCTGCCCTCGACCATCAGCCGTTCGGTCAGCGGCGTACCCTCGACCAGCGAGGGGGTCAGCGTGTTTGCGCGGATGCCGTCGCGCTTACCCTCGATCGCCAGCGTGCGCATGAACTGGATCACCGCGGCCATGCCGGCGCCGATCACCGCCTCGCCCGGGGTCGCGACTTTCCCGGCGTCGGACGCGATGGCCAGCACCGTGCCGCCGCCCTGGCGTTTCAGCGCCGGCAGCGCGGCGCGCGCGACATACAGCACCGGTGCCAGATCCTGCGTCAGTGCCGTTCGGATATCCTCCAGCGACTGGCGGTGCAGCAGGGTGGGCAGTCGCGTGGTACCGGGCGAGACGATCACGGTGTCGATCCCGCCGAGGCGCGCCTCGACCGTGGCGATGATCGGGCTGATCGCGCCGGTGTCGGCCGCGTCGCCCTGCACGAAGACCGCATCACCGCCGAGGCGCGCGATCGCTCCCTGGCCCCGGTCGAGCGAGCGGCCGATCAGGGCGACATGGGCGCCGGCTGTCAGGAACGCCTCGGCCGTCGCGAGGCCGATGCCAGAGGTGCCGCCCAGGATCATCACCCTGCTGCCCTGCAGGGCTTTCGGCTCGAACCCGGCGGTTGAGGGATCGGTCGTGTTCTGCGTCATGCCGCCCTAGGCTTCGCAGATCGGGCGACGCTGTCCAACCGGTTCGACACGGCGCGCGGGCCGGGAACGTCCGCCCAGCCTGCGCCGTCGTGGTGCCGGCCAGGCGCTGCTAGGGCGCTACCTGAGCGCCATATGGGCTGCGGTCAGGCGCCCTCAGGCATCGCTGGTCGATCTGCTCGGCAGGATGCGGTCCAGGAAACCCGTGACCTGGTCGAGCGGGCGCACCAGCCAGAGCGGGTTCGGCGGCTCGGCATGCGGCAGGATGATCGAGCGTGAGTAGCACCGGCTGACCATCCAGTCCGGGTGGTCGAGCATTGTCTCCACCGCGCGCTGGCCGTTGCAGACGCTCAGCATCGCCATGGTGGTGGCGCCCTGCTGGCGCGCCCGGTCGCAGGCTCTCTTGAACAACTGGCGCCCGATGCGCCGCTCGCGGAACGGCTCTTCGCAGGTGACGCCGCATTCGGCCCGCTGGCCGCGATAACCGATTTCAATTGTGGCGCGGAGCGTGCCCTCATGGAACCAGCCGATCACGTCGTTGAAGGCCGTGCCGCGCACCCAGCGCACCAGCGCAGCGTCGTCCATGTCGACCATGAAGCGGCTGTAGAGCTGATCGCCCGAAAGGCGCCTGACATGGTCGAGCAGCGCTTCAGACTCGCTGTCGAGCAGCCGGTAGTCGCCGGAAGCATGGCCGTTGAGTAACCGTCCTATCAGCATACGCGCCACCACCCATCGCCATCTACACCGTCCCAAATAGGTAGACGTTCACGGATAGGTTTAACAGGGCGATGAGCGCACAACCGTCGCGCGTCCCGAAACCGGACACCCCCCGTCGATCCGCCAGTCTCTCGGGGCCGAAACGGGAGGCCCCGACCCGCGTGGTCGCTCAGCGTTCGGCGCTTTCAGTGCTGTCAGCCGAAGCGGCCGGCGAGATAGGCGCGCGTCTCGGGATGGCTGGCGTTCTCGAACACCAGATCGGTCGGGCCGACCTCCAGCAGGCGGCCGAGCTTGAAGAAGGCGACCCGGTCGGCGACGCGGCGTGCCTGGGCCATGTTATGGGTGATGATCACCACCGAACGTTCCTCGGCAATGCGTCCGATCAACTGCTCTATCTGCGCGCTGGCGATGGGATCGATCGCCGAGCACGGCTCGTCCATCAGCATGATCTCAGGCTTTACCGACAGTGCCCGGGCGATGCAGAGGCGCTGCTGCTGACCGCCCGATAGGTCGGTGCCGAGCTCTTGCAGGCGGTCCTTGACCTCGTCCCAAAGCCCTGCCTGCTCCAGGCAGTCGCGGACATGGGCGCCCATGTCGCTGTCCTCGACGAGGCCGTGCAGGCGCGGGCCGTAGGCGACGTTCTCGTACACCGTGTCGGCGAAGGGATTGGGCGCCTGTGCCACCCAGCCGAAGCGACGGCGCAGCAACGGCGGATCGATCTCGGGCGCGTTTATGTCGGTCTCGCCCAGCGTGATCGTGCCCTCCATCCGTGCGCCGGGGATGTCGTCCTGCATGCGGTTCAGGCATTTCAGGAAGGTGGTCTTGCCGCAGCCTGAGGGACCCATCAGCGCGACCACCTCGCGCGGGAAGATGTCGAGTTGGACATCCGCCAGCGCCCTGTTCGCTCCGTACCAGAAACTAACGTCGCGCGCGGTCAGGATCGGCTCGGCGTTCGAGCGCACCGGATGCGTGATCTGGGCTGTGCTCTGTGCCTCTGAGCGGCCGTTCGGGGTGCCGTCGGGCGGGGAAAGCGTGTCGGTCATGGCGCGGGCTCCCATCGCTCTCTCGGTGCTGCCCATGGCAGCCGAGCGTGACCTTGGATCGGGGCCCACCGCCGCGCGTTGACCTGGATCTAGGACATCGCCGACCTGCCTTGCCCCATGCCAGTGACTGCGCCCCAGATTGCGCCCCAGATTGCGCCCCTGATTGCGACCGGGAGTCCACCGGCGCTGGCGCGCGGCGCTGCGGCTTGCCTACCAGTGCCGGTGGTCGGGCGTCCCTTTGATCTGGATAAAAGCGTTCACGCGCGACCGATCGTACCCTGTCTGCCGAACCCGGGCCCATACCGGGTAGAGATCGAACAACGATACTGGAACGATACGGGGAGGTATGGATGTCCGGCAGCGAACAGGTAATGGCCGCGGGCGCGCAGGGACCCGCGGGCGGCGGCGTGGGCGAGACGGTGCAGGATGCCGGGCCCTGGCGTCCCGCCGATGGCATTCCCGAGGTGCGGGCGGCGACCTGGCAAGACCTGAACGACGCGCTGGCGGCCGGCATCTCGGACTTGAAGGCGCAGCCGACGATCAGCTTGTCGGTCGGGGCGATCTATGCCTTCGGGGGCATTCTTATCCTGTACATGCTGGATGCGGGCGGGCTGCGCGCGCTGGCCTTCCCGATGATGGCGGGTTTCGCCCTGATCGCGCCCTTCGTCGCGGTGATCTTCTACGAGATCAGCCGGCGCCGCGAGATGGGGCTGGGCTTCGGTTGGGGCGACATTCCCGTGATGGTCGCGGACACGGCGCGCAAGCAGATCCTCTATCAGGGCTTCGCGATGCTGTTCTGGCTGGCCTTCTGGGTGCATATCGGCTGGATGCAATTTGCGCTCTTCATGGGTGTGCGCGCCGAGCGGTTTTGGGAAGTCGCCGGCGAGATGGTCACCACCCAGCACGGCATCGCCTTCCTGGTCATCGCGCATGTCAGCGGCGCCTTCTTCGCGGGCGTCGCCTATTGCATGTCAGTGATCACCTTCCCGCTGCTGCTCGACCGCGATATCGACTGCGTCAGCGCGATGATCGCCAGCTTCCGCACCGTGTTGGCCGCGCCCAAGGTGATGTTCGCTTGGGCGGCGCTGCTGGCGGTGGCGCTGGCCGGCGCCTCGCTGCCGTTCTTCCTCGGCCTGATCGTGGTGCTGCCGCTGCTCGGCCATGCGAGCTGGCATCTCTACCGCCGGCTGGTGGCGTCCTAGGCGGCCGGGCCGTCGCGGCGGTCATCGATACGCCCCTGGCCGAGATGGCCGGTTTCCCGACGTGGTGCGCCGTCCGTCCCGGGCGGCAGATCTCTGCGTTGATTATCCACGATATCTTCCCGAATTCGTTCGGGCGCCGTCTTCTCCACGCCTTTTTGGGCAGGCCCTATGGCGGTGTCGCCGGCGTCGGAGGCGACGGTAGTGTGTTCTAGGGCGTTTGTTGCCCGCCATTGTTGGAGCGTAGGAAATGGATTTACGACGGATGCTGCGGCCCGCGGCTGCCGGGGCGCTGGACTGGGTGGTGCTGGCGCTCGTCATGACGGCGATGCTGGTCGCCACCCTGGTGACGATGGACCCGTTGCATGTCGATGCCGTATCGGCTCTGGGGATCCACCAGGGCTGACGCCACCGTACTTGCGACGTCCCCCACGAAAGAAAGCGGTCCAGAAGGGCCGCTTTTTTGCTTTGGGTAGCGCCCGTAGACGCGCCGCTGTGGGCGATCCGGCCCGAGCCCCGGGCGCCTTCAGTTTTTGGACTTGTCGACCATCTTGCCGGCCTCGATCCAGGGCATCATGCCGCGCAGCTTGGCGCCGACCGCCTCGATCTGGTGGGCGTCGTTGATCCGGCGGGTGGCCTTGAACGACGGCTGGCCCGCCTTGCACTCGGCCATCCAGTCGCGCACGAAGCGGCCGTACTGGATGTCGGACAGCACCGCCTTCATGCGGGCCTTGGTCTCGTCATAGGGCAGAATGCGCGGGCCCGAGACATACTCGCCGAACTCGGCGGTGTTCGAGATCGAGTAGTTCATGTTCGCGATGCCGCCCTCATAGATCAGGTCGACGATCAGCTTTACCTCGTGCAGGCACTCGAAATAGGCCATCTCGGGGGC
>JBCCSW010000266.1:0-5972 GCA_039199465.1 Pseudomonadota bacterium | reverse complement strand
TATGGTACTGAAAGTGCAGCACGCGGCCGATCCCGGTCTGGCATCGCCCGCCACGCCGAATTTCGCGCGAACGCCTAAGAGGCGCGGCGGACCCACCAGATACCAATGCTGCAGACTTTGGGTTCGCAAAACTCATGATCGAGCCGGGCTTGATTGCGGACGCGATCGAGATGCCCGACGGGCTTGGTGAACGAGGTCGATTTCAGTCCCTGCAACATGCCTGCAACAGGAGCAGGATGCCCGACCCAGCGTCGTACGCGCCTCCGATCACCTTCACCCCGATCACCCTAACTCCGGCCTAGGTTTCGGAGGTCGGTACAAAATGCGCACGACCGTTCGACCAACCGCTGCGACCCCAACGCAACGCCAGGCAGATCATGCAGCCAATGGAGGCTGGGCCCCTGCACGACTGCCGGACTTCGAGCACCGCGCACCCAAGCCGGCGATAGGCCTCGGCGTGATCGCAGCGACCCTCCGGATCGTTGTCGAACGCGGAACCGACATCTCGCGCTCTCCTTGTCTTCTGTGAGGTTGGGTCACGGTGTTGTTTGGGTGGCGACCGACGCAGGCGTCGGCAGCAGTGGCGGACCCTTTTCGCGGTAGATCACTTCTGAAGGGCGGTGCGGCAGCGACGCCGCCGCTGCTTCGGGGGTTCAGGCCTGTCCCGGAAGTGTCGGCGGCGCCGTCCGCGCGCGGCCGAGACGCGTTGGCGGTGGCGTTAGCAACCCGGTCGAAACCTGCGCTTGATGGTTGTGGCTGGCGTTTTGGGCGTCGTGCTCCAAGGCGGGCCGTGGTCTGCCGTTGGGCATCGCGGGCTTGGGCGGGGAGCGTGGCGGTCGGTTTCTGCGGTTTTCCGACGGGTCCGCGTCGCTGCCTAGGCATTGACGCCTTTCATGCCCTCCGGCGTATAGCGGGCGCCTCGGGCGGCACCGACGGGGGCGTGGCGGTCGAGATGGTCGCGCTCGGCGGGCGACAGCGTGACCGCGAGGGCGCCGGCATTCTCCTCGAGATAGGCGATCCGCTTGGTCCCCGGGATCGGCACGATGGTGACACCGAAGACGGCGGCACGCGCCATCACCCAGGCCAGCGCCACCTGCGCCGGCGTGCAGGCTTTCTCCGCCGCGATGCCTCGAAGGGCCTCCACCAGGCGGAGATTGCCGTCGATGTTCCCCGCGGCGAAGCGCGGATTGCTGCGGCGGAAGTCGTCCTCGGCCAGCCCCTCGGTCGACGTCACCGTGCCGGTCAGAAAGCCGCGGCCGAGCGGCGAATACGGCACGAACCCGATCCCAAGCTCTGCGCAGAGGGGCAGGATCTCGGCCTCCGGCTCCCGCGTCCAGAGCGAGTATTCGCTCTGCAGCGCGGTGATCGGGTGCACCGCATGGGCGCGCCGCAAGGTGGCCGGGCTGGTCTCGCAGACGCCGATATGCCGGATCTTCCCCTCCTCGACGAGGCGGGCGAGGGCCGCCATCGGCTCCTCGATCGGCCGGTCGGCCTGGACCCGGTGGATGTAGTAGAGATCGAGGTGATCGGTGCCGAGCCGCCGCAGCGACGCTTCGCAGGCGGCGCGCACGAAGGCCGGGTCGTTGTCGATACCGCGGGCATAGGACCCGGGCTCGCGTCGGATGCCGAACTTCGTCGCCACCGTCACGGCATCGCGCCCCCGCTCGGCAATCAGCCGGCCGATCAGCGTCTCGTTGTGGCCGAGCCCGTAGGTGTCGGCGCTGTCGAGGAACCTGATGCCGAGATCCAGCGCACGGGTCAGCGTCGCCATCGACCGCGCGTCGTCGCGGGGCCCGTAGAACTCGCTCATACCCATGCAGCCGAGGCCTAGCGCCGAGACGGCGAGACCGCCGCGATGGGTACCGAGCGTTTTCGTCTGAATGGCGATTTGGGGGTCGTCCATATTGGATTCCTCCGCGGTGCGCGTGGACGTGTGATGCCTACGAGAAGAGCGCCAGGGCCGGTGGGGGCGCAGTCCATTCCCGCAAAAGACCCAACGCCCGGGCCGGAACGTTGTCCACGATTTCCTGTCTAGGGCTCGGGGCAGCCAGCCTCAATCGCTCGGCCGTCCAGCGCCGCGTGACCTCGGCCACCCTCGGCTGCCGGATGGCGGGCATGGGTCGGTTGGCGGGTCGCGGCGGCGCCACCGGGTTTCTTTCTCTGGAGGGGGGCTCGGCCTGCTTCCGCATCGCCCCATCGTCGTCCCCGCTTTCCTGCTGCGATCAGCTACATGTCCTGTCGGCGCTTTTGCCACGCGGCTCTCTGCGCGTCCTGCCACTCTCGCCTCCCCAGCGAGCGCTCATGCGGAACGCGCTGGTCGGTCACGTCCCGCTCGCCGAACGTGTCGAGGCTCGACAATGCCGGCCCAGGTCCGACATACCCTCTCGCTTGCTGGCACGGACACAAAGGGAAATGCGGATGCGCAGTGCAGGCGACGACCGGAAGCTGCGCTGCACGCGACGACGGTTGCCTTCAGGGTGATTGGGGCGACCATGAAGTGGCCTTGGGGAACGCCCCCGTAATGCACTGATCCGAGATGAAGCCGGAGCGCGCCATGGGCAGGACCGCCGTCGTACATGCCGTGTCGGACGTCACGCCGAACATGCGGCGTATCGTATTTGGAGGCCCCGAACTGGCCGATTTTCCCGCTGGAAAACAGGGCGGTTACATCAAGCTGGTTTTTCCCGATCTGCCGGAGGTCGCACCGGGCAGACCGGCGATGCGCACCTACTCCATCCGGTCGCATGACGGTGACAAGGGAGAGATCGCGGTAGACTTCGCCATGCATGCCGATACTGGCGGCATTGCGGTCGATTGGGCGTCTCGGGCCAAACCCGGCGATACGATGCTCATCAACGGGCCCGGCACCGTGAAGATGGCGCCCCCTGACGCCGACTGGTACCTGATAGCCGGCGACATGACCGGACAGCCCGCTGCCCTCTGCAATCTGGAGAGGCTGCCGGCGCAGGCAAAAGGCTATGTCGTCTTGGAGATCACCGCCGACACCGATCGCCAACAGCTGCGCGTCCCCGAAGCCATGAGCATCCATTGGGTGCTAAACCCCAGCCCACAACGGCCCAACCACCGGCTCCTTGACGCGATCAAGGGCCTCGACTGGCTCGATGGCGAGCCCTTTGTCTGGACGGCATGCGAGTTCGACACGATGCGCGCCCTCAGGACCTATTATCGAACCGAGCGCCGTGTCGGGAAAGATAGGCTGTACCTCTCCAGCTATTGGCGGGCTGGGCGCACCGAGGACCAGCACAAGATCGACAAAAGCAAGGATGCGCAAGCCAACGCCCCCTTGGTTCAATCGCTCGTGCAAGGCGTACTCCGCGGCGTGCGCTCCCTGAGTTCGCGTTAGCGACAGCGCTTCCGACGTCCTCCTGCGATCAGCATAGAAGCGCCCGTTGCAGGGTGCCGGAACCCCGCGGACATGGGCCGCCACGCCCGCCTTTCGCGACACCGCAGAAGTCAGGCGGCCCGTCACTAAAGGTCGCTGGAAGAGTGAGCGTTAGCGGCGCCATGAATGACTATCCGTCAGGGTCGGCTGCGGCGCTGAAAACGGAACACCGACCGCCTGCCTCTGGCCACAGGCACACAGCCCTGTGGTGCGCTGTTTCCTCGGCATCTCTCGCACGACGGCTTGTCAGGATCATGCCCAACATCTCGCCCTCAGACCGGATAGCAGACATAGGCTCGGACCATCTCGGAGCCCTATGAAGCCGTCCTGAACGCTAGCACCCAGACCGGACCTTGGAGACAGACTTCAGGGATCGACCTCTGAGATCGGGGCGACCGTGTAGCCCTGTTGGCGGAGGAGGCGCACCAAGCCGATCTCGCCGGGAAGGTGCAGCGCGCCGACGGCGACGAAGGTGCCGCCGCTGTCGAGCGCGTTGAGCAGTGCCGGCATCCATTCCCGGTTGCGCCGCTCCAGTACGGCGCTGTCGAAGGCCTCGGCAAGGCGCTCCGCTTCGGCCCCGGTGCGGCCAGAAAGGCGTCGGCCGAACGCGTCGATCGCAGCCGACAGCGTGCCGATCCGTCCCTCAGCATAGAGCGCGGTGAGCGTGGCACGGATGTCCTCCTCATGGCGCGCGAGGCGGAGGGCGTCGACCAGCAAATCGGTGATAGCCGCGTCGGGGATCGCGGCGATGGCGTCGAGGGCGGCGACATAGCTCTCGAGGCCTAGAACCGGCACGCCCCTGTCGGCCGCCATCTGCATCAGGCGAGTGTCCAGCACCTGCCCCCCGGCGGCCATGGAGGTGAGCTCGCAGGCCGGCACGCCGAGCGCCGAGACGAGCAGCCAGGGCGCAAGGCGGTCGGCGACCTGCAGCGTCAACCCCCGGGCGGCGAGCGCGGCCTCGGCAGCCGGACGCTCGGCCGCGCTCAGCTGGGCGGCGAGGCCCTGGCCGGCCGGCAGCGGCGAGGCGCGCAGGCTGAAGGTCGGATCGCTGGCGACGCGCCGTTCCAGTGCCGCTACCTCGTCAGGAGCCAGCTCGACGACGAGGCGCTCGGCACTGGCGAAGGCCTCGTGCATGGCCGGGCTCAACCTGTCGAAGACGCCGGTGTCGTGGTAGGTGCCGAACAGGTGGCTGACCGCGCCCGACGGTGCTGCGACGCGCCATAGCCGGGCCTCTCCGTTCAGGACCGTCTTCCCCTCCTCGATGATGGCTTGGTGGGCGGCAGGGTCCTCGGCGGCGAGGCGCGCCAGCAGGTCGTCGCCTCGGCAGGCTGCGTCGGCGCCCGACACGGACACCATAAGCAGGAAGGCTGCGGCCAGCGGTGCACCCAGCCGACGTAAGGAGTGGCCGGGTCGTGGCGACGCGCGACGTCGTTCCTGGCGCCCGACCGGGTGCTTTAGCGGAGATCGACTGCACCCCGTCGGCTGCGATCGCCCTGAAGCCCGCGATGGTAACCGAGTGTTCATCGTGAAAGCTCTACAGCGCGGATGCAGAGATCGATAGAGGCCGCTCGGGGTGCCGTCAGTTCGGCGGCGCTCGACACGCCGGACCGGGCGCCTGTCAGGAGACCGGGGAGGACGCGACACCCGCGGCTGCGATGGTTGCGCTGCCGTAAGGATGGTGTGTCACGCCGTCCGCTGAGAACAGTGCGTGACGGGTGTCGACCCACTGCAAATTCACGCTCGAAACACCTGAATTCGCGGCCTGGAACAGTTGACAGCCGGGCAGCCTTCCCCTAGCTCAGCCACGCCGTTAGCACTCTCCATTGTAGAGTGCTATAAGCGGCCGCCGCCGGAGGCGAAACGCTGCCGGCGGTGCCCCGAAACGCGATCATCAACAGGGTACCAAAACATGGGTTTCACTCCCCTGCACGACCGGGTTCTGGTCCGCCGTATCGAGAGCGAAGAGAAGACCAAGGGTGGTCTGATCATCCCCGACAGCGCCAAGGAGAAGCCGCAGGAAGGCGAAGTTGTTGCCGTCGGTGCGGGTGCCAAGGATGACGACGGCGACCGCATCGCGATGGACGTGAAGGCTGGCGACCGCATCCTGTTCGGCAAGTGGTCGGGCACCGAGGTCAAGATCGACGGCGAGGATCTGCTCATCATGAAGGAGAGCGACATCCTCGGCGTGGTGACCGAGGGTGCCGCCGCCAGCGCAGCCGCGTAGGCGCCGATCGGCCGTTAATCGGCCGATACGTCACTGGGCGCGCCGACGGCGCCGCCCGCGATCATCGAGACATCTAGGGAAGGGGCGCAGCGCGCACCCGACCGGCCAGCTACGGAGTTCAACGCACATGGCTGCCAAGGACGTGAAGTTCCACACCGACGCCCGCGAGCGCATGCTGAAGGGCGTCAACACCCTCGCCGACGCGGTGAAGGTGACCCTCGGCCCCAAGGGCCGCAACGTCGTGCTCGACAAGAGCTTCGGCGCGCCGCGCATCACCAAGGACGGCGTGAGCGTCGCCAAGGAGATCGAGCTTTCCGACAAGTTCGAGAACATGGGCGCCCAGAT
>JBCCSW010000265.1:0-5983 GCA_039199465.1 Pseudomonadota bacterium | reverse complement strand
GCACGACCTGACCGGCCGGGCGACCGAGACGCTGACCTTCGATCGCCAGGTCGAGATCGCGACGCGCCTCGGCTATCAGGACGGCGGCGGCCGCATGGCGGTCGAGCATTTCATGCACCGCTATTTCCGTCACGCGAAGGATGTCGGCGATCTAACGCGGATCTTCTCGGCGGTGCTCGAAGCGCAGCATGCCAAGCCGCGGCAGACCTTCTCGACGCTGATGCGCGCGCTCTCGCTGACCCCGGCCGAGAAGATTATCGGCCCGTTCACCGAGCGTGACGGCAGGCTGACCATTACCGACGAGACGCTGTTCGACCGCGATCCGGTCGCGATCTTGCGCCTGTTCCACCAAGCCGCACGCGCCGATGCCCGGATCCATCCGCAGGCCATGCGGCTGGTCACGCGCAACCTGGACCTGATCGACGACGATCTGCGCGCCGATCCCGAGGCAGCGACGCTGTTTCTGGACATGCTGACCGATGCCAAGAACGGCGACTGGCTGCTGCGGCTGATGAACGAGACAGGCGTGCTGGGCTGCTTCCTGCCCGAGTTCGGCGCGGTCGTCGCGATGATGCAGTTCAACATGTACCACCACTACACGGTGGACGAGCACACGCTGGAGACGCTGCGCACTCTGGCGCGGATCGAGCGGGGCGAGGCGCGCGAAGAGAACCCCGTCGCCTCGGAAATCAGCCGCCAGGGCGTCAATCGCCGCGTCCTCTATACCGCGCTGCTCGCGCATGACCTTGGCAAGGGGCGGGCCGAGGATCACGCGGTGCTCGGCGCCGAGATCGCCGAGAGCATCTGCCGGCGTCTCCGCCTGACCGAGGGCGAGACCGAGCTGGTCGTCTGGCTGGTCCGCCACCACCTTCTGATGTCCGACGTGGCGCAGAAGCGCGACATCGCCGATCCGATGACCGTGCGCGATTTCGCCGAGATCGTGCAGAGCCCGGAGCGTCTGCGCCTGCTGCTTATCCTGACGGTCTGCGACATCCGCGGCGTGGGCCCCGGGGTCTGGAACAACTGGAAGGCGCAGCTTCTGCGCAAGCTCTACTGGGACACCCGGGCGCAGCTAACGGGCGGCGGCGATACGCGCACGACACAGGCCGCCCGCGTCCGCGAGGCGCGGGACGCGCTGCGCCTGGCGGCGGCCGATCGCGATCCGTTGGTGCCGCCCGCCATCCTGGAGCAGGAGCTGGAACGGCACTATCCGCAGTACTGGCTCGGCCTCGACGGGGAGGCGCATGCGCTGTTTCTGGAGATCGCGACGGCGGCCGCGGGCGATGCCGGACCGGAGGCGATCCACACCCGCTTCCACCCCGACGCCGCCCGCGACGCGACGGTCGCGGCGCTCTACATGCACGATCATCCGGGCCTGTTCAGCCGGATGGCGGGCGCCTTCGCCCTGGCCGGCGCCAGCGTGGTGGACGCGCGCAGCTACACGACTGCCGACGGCATGGCCTGCGCGATGTTCTGGATCCAAGACGCCGATGGCAGTCCGTTCGAGCAGAGCCGGCTGCATCGCCTGCGCCGCACCATCGAGCGCACCCTCCGCGGTGAGGTCGTGGCGCGCGAGGCGCTGGCCGAGAAGACGCGCGAGCGCACTCGGGAGCGCCCCTTTACGGTGACCACGCAGGTCGTCTTCGACAACGACGCCTCCGAGCTCTACACGGTGATCGAGGTGAATGCGCGCGACCGGATCGGGCTGCTGCGCGCGCTCTCTCGCACTCTCGCGGCCCAGAACGTCAACATCTTCACCGCGATCATCGCGACCTATGGGGAGCGGGCGGTGGACGTCTTCTACGTGAAGGACTTGTTCGGGCTGAAGATCCACGCGGCGTCTAAGCAGGAGCGTCTGGCCGCCGCGCTGACCAAGGCCGTCGAGGCGATCGAGACGACCGTGCCCGAGGCCGGCCCGCCGACGGCGCCCGCCAAGCGCTGATGGCCAGGCCGTCAGGCCGCCGGGGGCCGACCCGGTGAGCAGGATCGCCAGCCGGCTGATGCGAGGTTTCGCCACCGTCGGGCTCTGGACGATGGCCAGCCGCGTGCTTGGCTTCCTGAGGGACATGGCGATCGCAGCCGCCCTGGGCGCCGGTCCCGTGGCCGAGGCGTTCTTCGTCGCCTTCACGCTGCCCAACCTCTTTCGCCGCTTCTTCGCCGAAGGGGCGTTCAACACCGCCTTTGTGCCGATGTTCGCCCGCAAGCTCGAGGGCGAGGGCCAAGCCGACGCCAGGGCCTTTGCCGAGAACGCCTTCGCTTGGCTGTCTGGCGTGCTGATCGCGCTCACACTGGTTGCGATGGCCGCGATGCCCTGGCTCGTGCTCGCTCTGGCCAGCGGCACGGCCGGCGATGCGCGCTTTGCGCTGTCGGTCGATCTCGGCCGGCTTGTGTTCGTCTACATCCTGTTCATTTCGCTAGCAGCGCTGATGTCTGGGGTGCTGAACGCGCTCGGCCGTTTCGCCGCGGCGGCCGCCGCGCCGGTTCTGTTGAACGTCATCCTGCTGGCGGCGCTCGGCCTCGCGGCCAGCGGGGCTGCCGATGGCGCGATCCTGATCGGCGTGCCACCGGCAGGCGGCAGCGGCGCCGCCATCGGCCCCGACGATCTGGCGACCGGCAGCCTGCTCGCGGTTGGCGTCGTCCTCGCCGGTATCGCGCAACTCGCGCTGGTCTGGGTCGCGGCGGCGCGCGCGGGCCTCACGCTGCGGCTCCGCCTGCCGCGCCCTTCGGCTGAGATGAAGCGCCTGCTGATCATCGCCGCCCCCGCCGCGCTGGCCGGCGGCGTGATGCAGGTAAACCTGGTCGTCGGACGCCAGGTCGGCAGCTATTTCGAGGGGGCGGTCGCCTGGATGTGGATCGCCGACCGCGTCTACCAGCTTCCGTTCGGCGTGATCGGGGTCGCCATCGGCGTGGTGCTGCTGCCGACGCTGACGCGGGCGCTGCGCGCGGGCGATAGTGCCGGCGCGCGTGATGCCATGGCCCGCTCGGCCGAGTTCGCGCTGATCCTGACGCTGCCCGCCACCGCCGCGCTGATCGCCATGCCGGGGCTGGTGGTCGAGGTGCTTTTCCAGCGCGGCGCCTTCACAACCGCCGACACCGCATCGACCGCGCTGGCGCTCGCGATCTACGCGGCGGGGCTTCCGGCCTTCGTCCTGGCCAAGGTGCTGCAGCCGGCGTTCTTCGCGCGCGAGGACACGCGGACGCCGCTTCGCTATGCCACCATCTGCATGGTGGTGAACGGCGTCGTCGCGG
Source organism: Pseudomonadota bacterium (assembly GCA_039199465.1). GTDB lineage: Bacteria > Pseudomonadota > Alphaproteobacteria > Rhodobacterales > Rhodobacteraceae > Thermohalobaculum. The sequence goes on along the minus strand of JBCCSW010000265.1, from coordinate 2,734 downwards.
TCGGCGGCATGGCGGTGATCGGCTGGACGGCAGCACCGCTCGGCACGACGGTTGCTGCGGTGGTCAATGCCGGCCTGCTATGGCTGGGCGCGCGGCGGCTCGACGGGCCGGTCATGGACCAGCGTCTGGCCCGGCGCCTGCCTCGCATGGTGTTGGCGAGCGTGGCCATGGGGCTCGCCGTTTGGGCCGCGGCCTCGGCGGCCGCTGCGCTCGATACGGTTGGAAAGACGGCGGCCCTCGTCGCCATCGTGTCTCTGGGTGGGGCGCTCTATGGGCTGCTCTGCCTGGCGGCGGGCGCGCTGACGATGGCCGAGGTCAAGACGCTCCTCCGCCGCCGTCAACCGCCCGGTATCGCCGATGGCATCGGTCCCTGAGCCCGACCAGGGAACTCGGACCGCCGTCGCCACGAAGGCCGAGACCTCAGTCCTCGATCGTCAGCGCCAGGGTGCCGATGCTTGTCGGCAGGGCGATCCGCTCGGCCACCCAGGCGCCGTCCGGATGGGCCAGGAACGAGACCTCGATCGCATCGGGCGCGGACATCCGGCTGACCGACTTGCTGCCGGCCCGATGCCCTGACAGCGGGCGATAGCGCGCCTGGCAGGCCACGCTGCTCGGGCTCTCGCGCTCCACGCCATCGAGGACCAGATCGAACACCACGAAGCCCGTGAAGATCCGGATATCGCGCTCGCAGAGCGCTGTCGCCTCGACCGGTGCGGGGATCAGCGAGATCGAGGCGAGCGCGCTGATCGGGTCGAGTGCGCCAACCAGATGTTCGTCGCGAAGCTGCATCCGGCCCTCGGACCATTCGGCCGGCGCCGGCGGGTTCCGCTCCCACCGCACCGGTCCCGCGGTCGGATCGAACTCGATCTCGGTGATCGACGGGTCTTCATCCTGGTTGCTCAGCCGGAAGCTCTGCGGGCGCGGACCGGCGGCGTCGATACGCCCCTCGACCTGACCCTCGACTTCGCCGCTCCAGAACAGCACGCGATAGCTGCCCTCGGCCCGGATCGCGTATCGCTCCGCCTCGCGCTGCAGCTCGAGGTCGAGATCGCCGATCCCGATGCCTGCGATCGAAACGCGGTAGGGTACGCGATCCAGCCCGATACCGCTTGCGGCGGCGGGTGGGGCCGCTGCAATCGCGGCGGCGAAGGCAAGCAGGGGGAAGCCCGATCTCCAAATGCTCATTGCCGGCGTCTCCAATCTGGGGGGCGTGGGAGAAAGCTTGAGGCGCGAAATAGAGTGGTTCGTCGCCTTGGCACCGGCGAGAAAGGGCGAGATCGCTGATGACGTTGCGTGAGAGACGAGGCGGGCCCTGTCGCGGCGGCATTGAGGGCGTCGCAAGGCGGAATGCCCCGAGCCTACTCCACCATCCGCTCGCGCATCCGGCGCGTCCGGAGGCGCGGCGGAAAGGCATAGGCCAGTGCCCATCCCGCGGCGAAGCCACCGAGATGCGCCTCCCAGGCGATGGCCACCCCGCCGAAGCCCACCGCCATGATCGCGTTGACCGCGATCACGCCTGCCACGCGCGCCCAGATCGGATCGAGCGAGCCGCCGCGCGCCGCCAGCCAGCGCGCCTGCCAGGCAGTCAGCGTGCCCAGAAAACCGAAAACCGCGCCCGAGGCGCCGATCAACGGCGCCTCCACCGCCGCCACGGCCCCGAAGGTCAGGGCCCCCGCCGCCGCGGTCAGCACGAAGATCGCCAGCGTCGGCCAGATGCCGCCATCGCGCGACAGGGCATGGCCGAGGCCGAGGAACGCGGCCGCATTGAGCGCAAGATGCAGCCACGACCCGTGCAGGAAGGCATGCGTCACGGTCGACCAGACGAGCTGCGGATCGACGCCGCGGCCAGCCATCGCGAAGCTCAGCTTCACGTCGAAGAAGGCGAACATCGTGTAGAGCATCCAGGGCTGCAGCAGCGACGGGCCGATGCCCTGTTCGGCCATCAGCGAGGCGCCATGGATCAGCGTCCACAACGCCACCATCCCCCACAGCATGGGGTGCACCTGCGCGTTGAGCGGCGGATTTCCGGGAGCAATACGGTTCGAAGACAATGCCATCGCATAGACTTAATCGCCGATGGCGAGGGCCGCCAGTGCCTGCGACCTGCCCCAGCGCTTGGCATCGCGGGCGCCGCGGGCTAGACCCCGCCGCACGCTGGCCTCCCGCTGCGACCATGCCACCCGCCGACCGGACACGATGACCGAGACCACCGAGCGCGAGATCGCGACGCCGCAGTCTGACACCGAGCCCACTTCCGGGTCGGAGCGTGGTCACACGCCGCGCGTATTCTCGGGCGTGCAGCCCTCCGGCCGCCTGACACTCGGCAATTATCTCGGCGCGGTGAAGCGCTTCGTCGAGCTGCAGGACAGCGGGATGGAGACGCTCTACTGCATCGTCGACCTGCATGCGATCACGGTCTGGCAGGAACCGGCGGCGCTGCGCGCGGCCACGCGCGAGCTGGCGGCGACCTATCTGGCCTGCGGGCTCGACCCCAGACGATCGATCCTGTTCCACCAGTCGGGCTCGCCCGCGCATGCGCAGCTCGGCTGGGTGCTCTCCTGCGTCGTCCGCCTCGGCTGGCTGAACCGCATGACGCAGTTCAAGGACAAGGCCGGCAAGGACCGCGAAAAGGCGTCGGGCGGGCTGTATATGTATCCCGCGCTGATGGCGGCCGACATCCTGGCCTATCGGGCCACGCATGTCCCAGTCGGCGAGGATCAGAAGCAGCATCTGG
>JBCCSW010000264.1:0-5996 GCA_039199465.1 Pseudomonadota bacterium | reverse complement strand
GGCGAGACGCTGACCGGCATTGGCAACGAGGAGACGTTCCTGGCGATGCTGGAGCGCGTCGTCGGCAGCCATTGATCGTGCTGCGGCGCAGGCGAAAGCTCTCCTGCGCCGCTCCCGGTCAACCCGATAGAAGGAGTATCGCGCCACCATCCACCCCGTGACTGACGTCCAGGCGGCGAGCGCCGACAGCGACAATGGGGGAGTGGGACATGCACGACGGCACGTTTCGGGATGGCGACCTGCCGGTCGCGGCAACAGGCGGCGCAGATGCGGGATCGGTGACAGCACGGATCGTGGCGGCCGCCGACCAAGCCGTGCGCATCGTCGGCGAAATGGATGACGATCCGCACCTGCGCGAGGCGCTGGGCCTCGCCCTGGCCCGACATTTCGGCGTCGCGCTGGAGACTGAGTTCGGCTTGGATCGTCGGCGCGTCCTGACCGAGATCGGCGGTATCCCGTCGGCGTACATCGGTGCGGCTCCCGAAACGTCCTCACGGTCGGTCTACGGCACCCCTCCGATGGCGCCCGCTGCGACGACGCTTCGTGACGCGCCTGCCGAGACCTCAATCGCCCAGACCTCAATCGCCGAGACCGCAACCGACGTCGATGAAGTCTCTCCGGCCAGTGCAATGCCAGAGGCATCGGCCGACGGCGATGTCGGGGCGATGGCGGACGCGACCGATCACGCGGTCGAGACGTCGCCTGTCGATCCCCAGCTCACCGATCCCCAGCTCACCGATCCCCAGCTCAGTGATCCGCTGCCCCCCGATCCGCTGCCCGCAGATCCGCCGGTTGCCAGCGCCCGCTTCGGCTCGGATAGGGCAGCGATGGAGTTCAGCACCGCGCATGCCTCGTCGCCGGCCCCGGCGGTCGAGCCCGCGTCGGAGGTCGACATCGCCGCCGATGAGGCGGCAGAGGGCCCGGTGTACGCGGCGGATGCGACCGAGACCGGCGATGACACCGTAGCGCAACTTGCCGCCGATCTCCGCGCCCGCCTTTCAGGCCAGGAAAGCACGGGACACGACGACAAATTGCCCCATGTCCCTGGGGCGGAAGCAGATACCGCTCCGGCGCCCCAGGACGGCGCGCCGGCGCACGAGACCGGGATGATCGAGGAGAACGTCGATGCTGACCATCCAGAACCTTCAGGTGAAGCTGGAGGAGGAGGACAAGCAGATCCTGAAGGGGGTGGACCTGACGGTGGAGACCGGGAAGGTGCACGCGATCATGGGGCCGAACGGGTCCGGCAAGTCGACCCTGTCCTACGTGTTGGCGGGTCGCGAGGGCTACGACGTCACCGACGGCAGCGCTGATTTCGACGGCGAAGACCTGCTGGAGATGGAGGCCGAGGAGCGTGCCGCGGCAGGCGTCTTCCTGGCCTTCCAGTACCCGGTCGAAATCCCCGGCGTGAACAACATGACGTTCATGCGGACCGCGCTCAACGCCCAGCGCAAGGCGCGGGGCGAGGATGAGATGTCTGCGCCCGAGTTCTTGAAGCTGGTCCGCGCCAAAGCGGCCGAGCTCGAGATGCCGGCCGAGATGCTCAAGCGCTCGCTGAATGTCGGCTTCTCAGGCGGCGAGAAGAAGCGCAACGAAATCCTGCAGATGTCGCTGCTCGAGCCGAAGCTCTGCATCATGGACGAGACAGATAGCGGCCTCGATGTCGATGCGATGAAGCTGGTGGCCGAGGGCGTGAACCGCCTGCGCAGCCCCGACCGCGCCTTCCTCGTCATCACGCACTACCAGCGTCTTCTGGACCACATCCAGCCCGATGTCGTGCACATCATGTCGGCCGGTCGCATCGTCGAGACCGGCGGGCCCGAACTCGCGCTGCGCGTCGAGCGTGAAGGCTATGCCGGCCTCAAGGCCGAGGCTTGAGGGGGAGGGCGCCATGGTGAGCGATGCGAGCCGGAAGGCGGCCGAGGGCCTGATCGCGGCCCTGCCCCAGCCTGCGGGCGAGGCCGGCTGGGTCCGCGACGTCCGTGCCGCCGCGCGGACGCGCCTGTTCGAGGCGGGCGCCCCGCATCGGCGTGACGAGTATTGGCGGTTCACCGATCCCGCGCGGCTGGTCGCGCCGCAAAGCGCCCCGGTCGTCGACGCCGGTGAGGTGGCGGCGGATCACGGCGGCGACGGCATCGACGCCTTTCCGGGCATCGACGCGCATCGCATCGGTTTCGTGAACGGCGTGCTGCGTCCGGATCTGTCGGCCCATGCGCGCCTGGACGGCGTCGCCATCGCCTCGCTGGCCGACGTGCTGACGCAGGACATCACGATCGCGCGCGAGCTGTTCGGCAAGCTGGAGCTTGCGGGCCAGGAAAAGGTCCTGCGCCCGCTCGCCATGCTGAACACGGCCGCAGCGCGGGCCGGCGTGGTGCTGCAGGTAACAGGTACCGTCGCCACGCCGATCCATCTCGGCTATCGCCAGATCGGCGAGGGCGCGGCCGTGCTGCGCCATGTGGTACGGGTCGAAAGCGGCGGCGATCTCACGCTGATCGAGAGCGGGCATGCCGCCAACAGCCTGATCGAGGTCGACGTGGCGCCGGGCGGCACCTTCCGCCACCTGCGGGTCAGCCTGGGCGACAAGACGCCGACCGTCGCGCAGATCTTTGGCCGCGTCGGCGAGGGGGCGACCTTCAAGTCTTTCACGCTGACGGCCGATGGCAGCCTGATGCGCAACGAGACGGTGATCGATCTGGTCGGCGACGATGCGGTCGGCCATGTGGCGGGCGCGGTGCTGGGGCGCGGCGGCGATCACATCGACAACACCGTCTTCGTCACGCATTCGGCGCTGCGCGGCGAGAGCAGGCAGGTCTTCAAGAACGTCCTTACCGAGACGTCGACCGCCGTGTTCCAGGGCAAGATTTTCGTACGCCAGCCGGCGCAGAAGACCGACGGCTATCAGATCAGCCAGTCGGTTGTGCTGGACGACGGGGCCGAGTTCCTGGTGAAGCCCGAGCTCGAGATCTATGCCGACGACGTGAAATGCAGCCACGGCTCGACCACGGGCGCGCTGGATCCCGATGGCCTGTTCTACCTGATGGCCCGCGGCATCCCCCGCCGTCTGGCCGAGGCGATGCTGATCGAGGCCTTCGCCGACGAGGCGATCGAGGAGATCGACGACCCCGCAATGGCCGACGCGATGCGCGGCCATGTCAGCGCCTGGATGGCCGAGCGCGCCTGATCGCCCGACCACAGCGCCGTCGGCATGCGGCCGGCGGCATCATCTTGCGCCGATTTGGTCGATGCGCTGTACAGTCTTCGGACATGTCGGCATCAGTGCCGTCATGGCCGCATTTTTGCCATGCTCGCGGGGCAGTCGAAGTTCACGTGTACGGAACGCCCATGCCCCAACCCAGTGAAAGCGGCTTTTTTGCGCGCGTGTTGACTGCGTGGTTCGACCTGAGGCAGTCGATGCGGGGCATTCTCGCGACCGATCCGCCCGAAGGCCGCATCCTGATGTTCGCGATGCTGCACGGGTTGATCCTATTCGCGGCCTATGCACTCGAAGTCGGCGCAGAAGCGGCCCGCTTCATCAACCTCCCCAGCCAAACCTTCCAGCAACAGGCCAGTCTTTCGGCAAAAGTTGCAGCGGGTTTTACAGCTTTTTTGATTTTGAGGCCTCTTTTCCTGTATGCTCTGGCAGGGGTGTCTGGCCTCGTCGCCCGGTGGGCGGGCGGCAGGGCGAGTTGGCGCGAGGGACGTGCGGCCGTTTGTTGGGCCGCGTTGGTCTCCGCTCCGGTGTCGTTTGTGTGTTCGCTGCCCGGTATCCTGGTGCCGTTGTCGACGGGCGTCGACATCGCGTTCAGCCTGGCGGGCGTGCTGATGTTCGTGATCGCGTTGTCGTATTGCCTGGCGGAAGCGCATGGCTTCCGGCGCGTCTGGATGGTGTTCCTGGTCCTTGGCGGGACTGCCGCAGCCGTGTTCGGCGGCGTCCTTGGCGGCCTTCAGGCCGTCGGCGATGCCACCGCGATGACCGCGCTGCACGATCGCAGCTGATCGGTGCCGCCGATCGGTCTGTGTCGGACCGAACCGCCGAGGGTCGGACAAGCGGAGGGACCGCTATGTCTGTCACGGATACGGGATATGGGCAGGGCCCACTCCCCGAGGTGACGCTCGCCGATCTCGATGAGGATCCCGAGATCGTCCGCCTGCGCCAGGAGAGCCTGAGCGCACGGATCCGGATGAGCATCGTCGACATGCGCAAGGCGACGCGGCTCCTGCTTGACGACAACCCGAGCGAACAACGGCTGCTGTTCTTCGTGCTGCTGTCGGACATCATCTTCTTCCTGAATTTTGGCGTGAAGTTCGTCGTCGCGCCGCCCGAGGACGTGAACAGCGGCATGCCGGCGAATTTCGCCGAGATGATCGGCGGGATCATCGTCATCTGCTTCCTGCTGCGCACGGCGACGCTGTATCTGTTCTCGGGGATCGTGGCGCTGTTCAGTCGCCTGCTGGGCGGGCGCGGCAGCTGGCGCGACACTCGCGCAGGGATCTTCTGGGCATCGCTGGTCGCCGCACCCGTCGGCGTCGTCGGCGCCCTGATCGTCGTGGGCCTCGGCTATCTCGAGCCGCATATCCCGCTGGCGGGCTCGCAGCTCGTGCAGATGCCGGCGCAGCTGATCGGCGTGGTGGCCTTCGTCTACTTCGTCTCGGCCGCTGTCGCCGAGGCGCAGCAGTTCAAGCGCACATCGCCGTTGTTCATCACCTTCTCGGTGCTGTCCGTCGCCCTGCTGATCGGCGGTCTGCTCGTCGTGGACATGGCGCGCAGCGCTCTCGCCTGATACGCGTCTCTCGGTTGCGTGTCGTTTCGCATCCGGGAGAGCTTTGGGCAGTCGATGATCGAGACCATGAGGACGCTGCTCGGGCGCATGCTCGAGGGGCTTTTCGCGCCGAAGCTGTCCGCACGCCGTGTCCTGGCCCAGGATTGGGGGCTGGATGTGGCGGTGCAGTTCACGCTGCTGGCCTATGCGCTGAACGCGATCCTTGCCACCCTGATCCCCGGTGCCCGGCCCGAGATCGCGGGCGGCTCGATCATCACCGTGCACCTGGTGAACATGATCCTGCAGGTGCTGCTGGTTGGCGTGATCGGGGCGATGGTCTGGGGCGTCGGCCGGATGTTTGGCGGCGCAGGCGCGCGCGACCGGGCGCTGGTGCTGGTCGCCTGGCATACCTTGGTCACGGTGCTGCTTGCGCCGTTCTTCCAGCTCGGCACTGCAGCGCTGCGCGATACGCTGCCCGAGGGTGAGCCCGGCGGCGGCGCGGTGGATATGAGCGCCGCGCCCGGCTGGGTGGTGCTGAGCTTCGGTGTCGGCGTCTCGGCCTGGCTGTGGCTGCTGGCGAGCTATACGACCGAGCTGCACGGCTTTCGCAGCACCTGGGCCGTGTTGGGCGTGATGGTCGCAGTGGCCATGCTTTTGTCGGTCGTCGTGCTAAATCTAGGTTAGAACGATTCCAGGGTAGGCGTTTGCCGGACACGTATCACCCTGCAGACGACCTGGCCCATAGACCGCATCACGAGACGACGACCGCCATGTATGACGTTGAGAAGATCCGCCGCGACTTCCCCATCTTGTCGCGCGAGGTGAACGGTGTGCCGCTGGTCTATCTGGACAACGCGGCCTCGGCGCAGAAGCCGCAGGTGGTGCTGGATGCGGTGCAGCAGGGCTATGGCCAGGAATACGCCAATGTCCATCGTGGCCTGCATTTCCTCTCGAACCTCGCCACCGAGAAGTACGAGGCGGTGCGCGAGACGATCGCCCGCTTCCTGGGCGCGGCATCGGCCGAGGAGATCATCTTCACCCGCGGTGGGACCGAGGCGCTGAACCTCGTCGCGTATGGCTGGGCGATGCCGCGCATTCAGCCGGGCGACGAGATCGTGCTCTCGATCATGGAGCATCATGCCAACATCGTGCCCTGGCATTTCCTGCGCGAACGCTTCGGCGCCGTGCTGAAATGGGTGCCGGTAGACGATCGCGGCGACCTCGACCCCGAGCGGG
>JBCCSW010000263.1:0-6019 GCA_039199465.1 Pseudomonadota bacterium | reverse complement strand
TCATGACCGCGATCGCCCGCCCATAGCGCCGCGGCAAGCCCGGCGATGCCGGCGCCGACGACCACCACCCTCATCGCCTAGGCCTCGACCGCGTGGTCGTCATAGGTCACGCCCATCGCGGCGGCGCGGGCGAGCCGCGGCGGCGGGTCGACAAAGGCATCGGGCTGGTTCAACCGGCCCCCAAGCAGGCGCTCGGCGATCTCGGCCGCGGCGGCCTGCCTGGCGGTTGGATGGTACAGCGTGCCGCGCGCTTGGATCGTGCCCGCCAGCGCCTGTCTCAGCGCCACATAAAGGTTCGGGTCGGGGGCGGCCGGCGCCTGCCAGAACGCATCCAGCGGGCCCTGATGCGTGAGCCCCGCGCAGTCATAGATCGTCGGCATCACCGACGCCGTCGGACAGCCGGCGGCCAGCGCCTCGAGCCCGGCCGAGCTGTTGATCGTCACGAAACCGGCTGCGTGGCGGCAGAGATCGGCGATCGGCGCACCCTCGATCACCAAGACGCGTTCCGGAATGCCATGCGCGTCGGCCGCGGTGCCTGCGCCGCGCTGATGGTCGGCGGGTCGCGCATCGAGGGGGTGAGGTTTCAGGACCAGAACACTGCCCGCGGGCGCGGCGCGGGCGAAGGAGGCGACGACATGGGCAATCGTCTCCCCGACCGAGCCGAAGGGCGAATGATCGCGGAGCTGAAAATCGCCCGCGAGTTGCAGCGCAAAGACGAAGAAACGCCGGTCCGAGGCGGTCAGGGCGTCCAGCCGATGCCGCCCGACCCGTTCTGTGGCGGGCCCGCGTATCCGTGCCGCCAGCCATGCCGGCCAGATGCGCCGCGCACCGAAGGGGCGATGCGAGCGGTAGTGCGGGAAGCGCCGATGGTGGACACGGTTGAACAGCGTATGGCGGATCTCGGCGCGCACCATGCCGAGCGTCGTCCCCCGCCAGCGGGGCGTTGCGTCGACGGGCGGCACGCTGGCGGCGATGGCGATGATCTCGGCCGCTTCGGCCGGAAAATGGGAGCGCGCGGAGCAGGCATTGCGCTCGATCGTCATCCAGTCCGGGCGCAGATAGCCCATCTCGGTCGCAGCGACGGTGATGCCGTGCCGATGGGCCCAGAGCGCCGCCTCACGGTGGTACAAGCGCCGGTCGCCGTGCAGGATCACGGTGGCGATGTCCTGCGGCGTGAACCGAGCCTCGAGGAATGCGCGCCAGCCCTCGGGCCGGCCTGCAAAGTCGATGGCGTCGGGGTGCCGCCAATCCGCGACGTCCGAGCCGCAGAAATGCACCTTCATCACCCGTCTGCCGGCGGCCAACAGATGCGCCGCGATATCGGCATAGAAGCTGGTGAGCGGGCCTTGCAGGAACAGAAAGGCGCCGTCCTCTGCCGCGCGTCGCCGGTTGCGTCGCGGGCGGGAGACCGGATCAGGATCCGGGCCACAATCCGGGCCGTGGTCCCGGCCGGGACCCGAGATGGGATCGGACGTCGGATCAGTCCTCATCATAGAGGATCGGCACGCCGGCGGCGCGCGCCCGGGCCAAGCGCGGCGGTGGATCGACGAAGGCCCCATGGCCATTGACGCTCTCACCCATCAGCCGCGCGACCACCTCGCGCACCGCAGCGCTCCGCCCCGCGGCCGTGAAAAAGTTCCCCTTCACCTGGGTCGTCGCCATCAGCAGCTTGGTGAAATCCTCCAGCAGCGCGGCGTCGGGCGGGCCGGCTGTGTTCCAGAACGCATCGAGCGGCCCCTGAAAGGTCAGCCCCTCGATATCGTAGACCGCGATGCCCAGCGCCTTGACCGGCTTGCCAGCCTGCAAGGCGTGCAGCCCGACCGTGGAGTTTATGGTGACCAGACCGCGCGCCGTCGAGAGCACCACCTTGAGGATGCCGCCGTCGATCACGTCGACGCGCCCTGCCACGCCATGTCGCTCGGCCGTTGCGCGGATGATGCCCATCCAGTCGACCCGCCCGTTCTCGATCGGGTGCATCTTCAGCACCAGCCGGCATGCCGTTGGCGCATGCGTCGCGAAGGAGGCGATCACCTCCTCGATCATGGTGCGGAGGTCGCGATAGGGCGAGGCCCGGCGCACCTGGTAGTCGCCCTGCATCTGCAGCGCGACGACGAAATAGTCGGTGCCCGCGCGCTGCAGCGACCGGATCGTGCGGCGGGCATGGCCGTCGCGCAGACGGGCGCCGATCAGCTTGGGGATGTAGCTCAGATACTCGCCCAGCGGATGATAGACGCGGTCGCGCTGATAGCGCGGGAAGACGACCGGCACGAAAAACTGCGCGAGGTGATAGGTGACCTCGTTGATCGCCTCGCGCAGGAAGCCGTAGGGGTATTCGGCGGCAGGGCGCATCATGGCGAAGCGAGCGGCCAGGCGCCGGATCTCCTCGGGCCGGTCCGGGAAATGCGAGAACGCGCCGAGCCCGCCCTTCTCCAGCGTGATCCAATCCGGGCGCAGATAACCGAACTCGTAGGCGTAGACCTCGATCCCGCGCCGGCGCGCCAGCCTGCGGGCGATGCGGTGGTAGGGCCGCTGATCCGCGTAATAGACGATGTCGGTGATGGCCTCGGCGCTCAGGAACGTGCCGAGCCAGTCTTCCCAGTCCTCGAGGCGCCCGCGATAGGCGACCGCGCCGATACCGGGGCGGAAAAGGACATCGCCGAGCGAGAGGTTGATCGCATGGCACACGGCACCGCGCGCCCGCAGCGCCCGGATCAGGTCGGCGCAGAAGCGCGAGGGATGACCCTGCAGGAACAGGAAACGGCGCGGCCGGTCCCCCGTCGGCTCCAGAGCGGGGGACAGGGATGGAGAGCGGGCCGGGGCAGTCGCGGTCGCCAGGGCGGCGCGGATCGACGCCCCGTCCGGTAGCGCATCGGCCGAGCCGCCAGGCGCCCCACCAGGCGCCCCAACATGCACCCCACCATGCGCCCCGGGGGTTGCCTTGGCTTGGATGGGCCTGTCGTCGCGATGCGGCTTCAGCATGTCTATTGCGCGAGGCTGCTGACGGCGCCGGCTTGGCCGGTGAAGCCCGAGAACACTCCGAAGAACTTCCGCACGACCGTCGACGGCGCATTCGCGGTAAAAATGATGTCGCCCGGGCGGATGTCGAAGCGACGCGCCAGGAACGCACCGGACAGGTCGCGCATGCGAAACTGGTAGGCGACCGCGCGCGGCGCCGTCTCCGCCCCACGCTCGACGCGCAGGACATAGACCCCGTCCGGATCGGCCAGCCCGTCGATCAGGCCCCGATTGGCGCCGATGGCGTCCATCAGCGTGAAGGGCGCCTTGCCGACCGGCTGCAGCGCGTTCACGCCGAACGCACCGATCGAGACATAGAGGCCGGGCCGACGCTCCAGCGTGATGCGGTCGCTGGGCGACAGGCGAATGTTCTGCTCGACTTGGTCGAGGACGCCCGAGAGCCGCATTTCGTGCTGCCGGCCCGCCCGCGCCACACGGACGACGACCTCGTGCGTGGGCGCCGTCACACCGCCGGTTGCGGCGATCGCGTCGGTCAGCCGGTCGGTGCCGGGGCGGAGCTGCACGATGCCGCCAGCGCCCGCGTCGCCGATCACCGTCACGGCGTTCGAGGCCGGCTTGTCGACGCTGACAACGACCTGCGGGTCGATCGCCTGCTCGGCCAGACCGTTCTGCACGACGCGGGCTAAGCCATCGGCGGTCAGGCCGGCGACATGCACCTCGCCGACATAGGGGATGGTGACGTGACCCCGGCTCGGCACGACCAGGGGCGGCAGCGTCGCCTGGGTGACGCCCACGGCGCCGGTCTGGGCGACGGCGAACAGGCCACCCGCCTGTCCACCCGCCGCCGTCTCGAACACGCTGATGCGGAGGGTGTCGCCCGGGCTGATGCGGAACGACGCACCGGTGCCGTTGCCTAGGGCCTCGGCGAAACCAGCGGCTTCGGCCTCGGCCGCGGCGGCGACGATCTCGGCCGACATCTCCACGATATCGAAGGGCTGGGGGCTGTCCTCACGATCGGCCGCTGCCGAGACCTCGGCCGTCGTCGGGGCGTTCGTCGGCAACGCCGCACAACCCGAGACACCGGCGGCGATGACCAGGGAAAGAAGCAGGGTGCGGGCGACGGGTCGAGCCGTCGCAGTGCGCGTGTTCGGCGCACCGGCGGTGGCCCGGGGCGCTTCCCCGGCATCCCAGATCGTCATGTGCCGGGTCATGCGCTGGCGCTCCCGCCCAGTCCGGCAGTCGCGTCTGCGCCGGCGCTCGCCCTTGTGGCGGCACGGGCTTCGGCACTGGCTTCTGCGGAACCTGGCGGGTGCAGGTGTTCCGCCACGCAATCCACGGCGCGATCGATCTGAGCATCCGTGTGCCCGGCGCTCAGGAAGAAGCGCAAGCGTGCCTGGCGCTCGGGCACCGCCGGGAAGATGATCGGCAGCGCATGCACGCCGGCGCGCAGGATGTCCTCGGCCAGGCGCACGGCCTTGATGCTGTCGCCGACGATCACCGGCGTCACCGCGTGACCCTGGGAGAGCCCGGTATCGAGACCCGCGGCGCGGGCACGGTCGAGGAAGCGGCGACCGTTCGCGGCGAGGCGGGCGACCCGCTCCGGCTCGGCCCGGATGGCACCCAGTGCGGCGGTCGCCGCGGCGGCGACGGGCGCTGCGAGGCCCACCGAGAACACGAAACCCGGCGCGCGGTACTTCAGAAACTCGATCAGGACCCGGCTGCCAGCGATGTAGCCGCCGCAAGAGACCAGCGACTTCGACAGGGTGCCCATCCAGATATCGACCAGCCGCGGGTCGATCCCAGCCATCTCGCCGACCCCGCGGCCGGTGGCGCCGAGCACGCCGAGGCCATGCGCGTCATCCACCATCAGCCAGGCATCGTGGCGCGTCTTGAGCCGGACGAAACCCGCGAGGTCGGGGGTATCGCCGTCCATCGAGAACAAGCCCTCGGTCACGATCAGCACCCGACGGTAGTCGCCGCGAAACCGCGTCAGATGATCGTCGATCCAACCCAGGTCGTTGTGCGGATAGACGCGGCGCGTGGCGCCCGAGAGCTGCACGCCCTCGCTGATCGAGTTGTGGATCAGGGCATCGATCAGGACCAGGTCCTTGGGTCCGAGCAGCGTGGCGATCGTCGTGACGTTCGTCGCGTGGCCCGAGACCATGGCGAGTGCGGCCTCGGTGCCGAGAAAATCCGCGAGCGCCGTCTCGAGCGCGCCGTGCCAGGGCCGCTCGCCACCAACCAGACGCGAGGCGCCGGCCGAGATGCCGTGGCGCTCGACCGCCTCGGCGGCCGCACGACGGACCGAGGGATGGGCGCCGAGACCGAGATAGTCGTAGGAGCCGAAGTTGAGGCAGGGTGTGCCATCGACCTCGGCGACCGGGCCCGCATCGCCCACCAGGCGGAAGAACGGGTTGGCGAGGCCCATCGTCTCTGCGGCCGCGCGCTGGAAGCGCATCTGCTGGTATTCGGGCAGCGTCGCGAAATCGAAGGGAGCAGGGGGCGGTTCGGCCGGGTGACCCATCCCGTTGATGGATCGATCCGCGGCGGTGGGCGCTGTCGCAGCGTCGCCATTGGCGGCTGCGCGTTGCTGATGCGTCGCGCGAAGGCGTGAGAGGAGCGCGTCGCGGGCAATGCCATCCGGCGCTGCCGGCCAGGGCCGCCCGTCGCCGGCGGCCGCCGTCTCCTCGATGTCGTCGGTCATCTCAGGTCCTGCACGTTCTGCGCGGCATGGCGGACTTTCGCGACATCGCTCAGGCTGAGCCCGCCCGCGCTGTGCTGTCTCACCAGCTCTTCGGCGTTGTCCTCCGGAACCTCCCGCGCGCCGTTCCGGATCTCGGCGATCACCATCCTGGCCAGATCCGCCAGGCTGGAGCCACCATGCAAGGGGATCGAGGACATCTGCAGCGCAAGCCGCTCCTCGAGCACCATTTTCAGTTCGGCGCCGATCAGGCTGTCGACGCCGAGATCGACCAGCGGCCGCGTGCGCTGTATCGCACCTTTCGGCAGACGCAGAAGCCCCGCGATCTCGGCGTCGAGGAAG
>JBCCSW010000262.1:0-6021 GCA_039199465.1 Pseudomonadota bacterium | reverse complement strand
GGGCGACGTTCCCCTGGGCCCGACGCTGCGCGTGACCGGCAAGGGCGGGCGCCAGCGCGACGTGCCGGTCCTTCCCGCTGCCGGCGAGGCAGTCCAGCGCTACTGCGCCGCCTGCCCGCACCGGCCGGGCCGCGAGGGTCCGCTGTTTCTGGGCCAGCGGGGCGGCGCGATGCGGCGCGCTCAGGTTGCCAAGGTGATGGCCGAGGGGCGGCGCGCGCTCGGCCTGCCAGACAGCGCTACCCCGCATGCGCTGCGCCATGCCTTCGCGACCGAGATCCTCGCGGGCTCGGGCGATCTGCGCGCCGTGCAGACCCTGCTCGGCCATCGCTCGCTGTCATCGACGCAGATCTACACCCGGATCGATGACGCGCGCCTTAGGGCGGTGCACGCCGCCGCCCATCCGCGCGGACGGCGTTGAGCGACGGCGCAGCGCGCCATCGCCTGCCGCTCAGTCCACCAGGGCGCGTAGGGCCTGCATCTTCCGCTCGAGGAACTCGAAGCTCTTCTGATCCTTAAGCCGACCCGCCTCGTCGAACTTCTCGTAGGAGGCAGGGATGAACACCTCGGGATTGACCACAAGCTTCGTGTCGAAGGCGCCCAGCATCAGATACATCAGCGACACCGCCCGCTGACCGCCCGCCCCGCCCGCGGCGGCAGCGACGACGGTACAGGGCTTGCCCACGGTTGGCATCGGCTTCACCCGGCTCAGCCAGTCGAACGCGTTCTTCAGGCTGCCCGGCGGCGCTTTGTTGTATTCCGGCGTCGAGATGACGATGGCATCGGTCGCTGCCACCTGGTCGATCAGCGTCGTTACCTTGCCCGGCATCCCTGCGACCTCGACATCCTCGTTGTACAGCGGCAGGTCGATATCGGCGAGCGTCAGGTCGCAGTCGCCGAACGCCCGCGCCGCCTCGCGAACGAGCATGGTGTTTGTGCTCGCCCTCCGCAGCGAGCCCGAGATGCCGAGCAATTTCATGATCGAGGTCTCCTGAACAGTCGGCGCATAACATGTCCTTATTGGCTGCGTTGCCAAGCACCCAAAGGTGCCGCCGATCGCTGCTTGCGGACTGCATTGTGTGGCCGGCAGCAGCGTGGATCGGCGCGGCATCTTTCGTGAGCGTGGGAACGCGCGGCAGCGCGGGTCCCCAACCGGCAGAGGCAGAGCGGGGTGACTGTGGCATGGCGGCTCCGGCATGCTGCGCTCGTGGAGACGTCTCGGGTCTTCCTATCGGGGAGGGATGCACGGCTCGGCCGCCCGGCGAAGACGGACCGCCCCCGCCAATGCTGTTTCTGTCGCGCCGTTCGGGGCCATGGAAGCGGCTGAACCCGGAGGGCGGGCGCGGTCCGTTCATCCTCGGCCGCGATCCGGGCTGCGATTTTGTGGTGGACGACCCGACGCGCGCGCTCTCGCGCCTGCATCTTCAGCTCGAGCGCTTCTCATGGGGCTACGAAGTACGGGTCATCGGCGCGGCGGGCGTCAACCTCAATGGCAAATACAGGAGCACACCCGCCTACTTCACGCTGAAGACACAGGACGTGCTGAGCTTCGCGGGCACGAAGGGCGAGGTCTTCAGGCTCTTCTTCGGGAGAGAGCCGCCCGCCACCGCGCCCGAGCGTCGTGGACCGTTCACCACCGGCGGGCATTTCTCGTCGCCTTCACGGGGCGCCCGCGACGACGGCAAGCCCGCAACGCATGATGGCGCCGGCGCAGCACCGACGTTCCCCGATCTGGCGCACCCCTCACCGGCGGCGCCTTCACCCGCACCGTCCCCACCTCCACCGCCCGAGCGGGCAACCGCACCGCCCGCTTCGCTGGCACCCGTGCCGATCACGGGGCAAGAGGTGCTGATCCCCCGGCGCGAGGGGCGGGTGCTGTTCCGGGTCGCGCGCACCATGTGGTCTGAGACGGCCGAGCTGGCCGAGGTACGCCTGTCGCCCGATGCCGAGCTGCCGGTTCACATGCGCGCCGAGCTGGAGCGGACGATGGTCGGGCGCGGTCTTAGGACCGAAGAACACCCGGTCGAGCCCCTCGGCCCCAAGATGACCGCGGCGCTGCATGGCGACGAGCGCTTCTTCCGCATCAAGCCGCTCAGCTCGGCGGTCCAGCGCGTCGAGGCCGACGCCGTGGGCTGGGACTGGCAGGTGACACCCCTCCGCGAGGGGCGGTCGCTGCTCACACTGAGGCTTTCGATGGTGGTCGACGACGCTTTTCAGGAGGTGCGCGTCGACGCGCAGGCGCTGCATACCACGGTCGAGATCGGCGTGCGCTCGGCCCTGACGCGCCCGGCGCGGTTCCTGCGCGACAACTGGCGCTGGGTTCTGGGCGGCTCCGGCATCGGGGCCGCCTCCGGCATCCTCGCCTGGTTCGGCTAGCCCCGGCTGGCCCGCCGGAGCCCGGCCGGCTCACGCGTGGATCGCGCCCATGCCGCAGGCCAGTGCCGCTTCGCGCACCGCCTCGGAATAGGTGGGGTGGGCGTGGCATGTCATGGCGAGGTCCTCGGCCGAGGCGCCGAATTCCATGGCCATGCAGACCTCGTGGATCAGATCGCCCGCGCCCGGGCCCACGATATGCGCGCCCAGGATACGGTCGGTACGCTCATCGACCAGGATCTTCACGAAGCCCTCGGCGACCAGATTGGCCTTGGCCCTGCCGTTCGCCATGAACGGGAACTTTCCGACGCGATAGGCGCGGCCCTGGTGCTTCAGGCCCTCCTCGGTCTCGCCCACGCTCGCCACCTCGGGCGCAGTATAGATCACGCCGGGGATGACGCCATAGTTCACGTGGCCGTGCTTGCCGGCGATGGTGTCGGCGACGGCGACGCCCTCGTCCTCGGCCTTGTGGGCCAGCATCGGGCCTGCGATCACGTCGCCGATGGCGTAGATGCCGGCGACATTCGTGCGCCAATGCGCATCGGTCTTCACCTGGCCCCGCTCGGTCGTCTCGACGCCGACGCCCTCGAGCCCCAGCCCCTCGGTGTAGGGCCGGCGACCGGTCGCCACCAGCACCACATCGGCATCCAGGCTGCCGGCGCTGTCGTCCTTGCGATGCGTGTAGTGCACGGTCAACTGATTGGCCTGCTCGACGCCGGTCACCGCGGCGCTCAGGATGAACGTGATCCCCTGCTTCTGCAGGATCTTCTGGAACTGCTTCTGCACCTCGCCGTCGTTGCCCGGGATGATGTGGTCGAGATACTCGATCACCGTCACCTCCGAGCCGAGGCGCCGCCAGACCGAGCCGAGTTCCAACCCGATCACGCCGCCGCCGATCACCACCAGGCGCTTGGGAATGCCGTCCAGCGCCAGCGCGCCGGTCGAGGTCACGACGCGCTTCTCGTCCACCTCGATCCCCGGCAGGCTGGCGGGCTCGGAGCCGGTGGCGATCACGATGTTCTTCGTGCCATGCACCTCGCCATCGACCGAGACCTTGCCAGGCCCCTCGATCTTTCCCCAGCCGCGCAGGTAGTCGACCTTGTTCTTCTTGAACAGGAACTCGATGCCCTTGGTGTTGCCGTCGATCGCCTCCTGCTTGAAGGCCATCATCTGCGGGATGTCGATGTCGATCTCTTTCGCCTTGATGCCCATATGGGCGAAATTGCCCTCGGCCTCGTGCACCAGTTCGCTGGCATGCAGCAGCGCTTTGGACGGGATGCAGCCGACATTCAGGCACGTGCCGCCCAGCGCGCCGCGGCCTTCGACACAGGCGACTTTCAGGCCGTGCTGGGCCGCGCGAATGGCGCAGACATAGCCGCCGGGGCCCCCTCCGATGACGATCACGTCGTAGTCGGCCATGGTCCTGTCCTCCATCGTCCGGCCACGCGGCGGCGCGGCGGAGCGGTCAAATCGGTTATCCCAGGGCGGCGATCAGCATCACGACGGTCGCCGCCATACCCAGGGCCCAAAGCGCCGAGCGGACCCAGGGCACGCCGGCCCAATAGACCGGCGCGTAAGCAATGCGCGCGACGAGATAGGTGACGGCCGCACCCTCGGTCACGGGCGAGGATTTTTGGCCCGCGACCACCGCGACCACCGCCACGGCGAACAGCACGAGCCCCTCGACATGGTTGTTGAAGGCCCGCTGCATGCGCGCGCAGAGCGGGCTGAGCGCGCGCGGCATCGCCTCGTCGCGCGGGCCGACCAGCCAGGACTGCGGCAGCTCCAGGTTCGCCAGCACCGCGAAGGCGGCAAGCTGTGCCACGGCCAGCAGACCTGCAAGCGCGAGGATCTGGAGCTCCAGCGCCATTCAGCGCTCGGCCAGGGCGAGGCGCAGGCCGAAGCCCGCGAACGCAGCCGCCACAGCGCGCCGCAGCCAGGCGATCACGGCCGGGCGGCGCATCAGCGCGTCGCGCACCTCGGCCGCGAAGGCGCCGTAGAGCACGAAGACCGCGAAGGTCATCGCCATGAACACCGCCGTCAGCCCCGCCATCTGCAGCGCCACGCCGCCCGCGGCGGGATCGACGAACTGCGGCAGGAAGGCCATGAAGAACACCGACAGCTTGGGGTTCAGCACGTTGATCAGGCAGCCCGCCCGTGCGATCTGCCACAGCCCGCGCGCACTCGGTGCCTTGTCATCGAAGCTGAGCGGGCCGCGATCGCTGAGCGTCATCCAGGCGAGATAGAGCAGATAGGCGACGCCCGCGATCTTTACCGCCTGGAACACCAGTGCACTGGCATGCACCAGCGCTGCCAGCCCCAGGATCGCGGCGATTGCGCCCGGCACGATGCCCATGGTGCACCCGGCCGCGGCTGCCGTGCTCGCCACCCGCCCCTGCGCCAGACCCGTCGCCACCGTGTAGATCACGCCGGTCCCCGGCGCGATGACGACGACCAGCGCCGTGAGGAGGAAATCGAGGCCCATCACGACCGGCCGTCAGAGATCCATCAACAGGCGGCGCGGATCCTCGAGGCCTTCCTTGACGCGAACCAGGAAGGTCACCGCCTCCTTACCGTCGATGATCCGGTGGTCGTAACTGAGCGCCAGATACATCATCGGGCGGATGACCACCTGACCGCCGATCGCCATCGGCCGCTCCTGGATCTTGTGCATGCCGAGGATGCCCGACTGCGGCGGGTTCAGGATCGGCGAGGACATCAGCGACCCGTAGACGCCGCCGTTCGAGATGGTGAACGTGCCGCCCTGCATCTCGCCCATCGACAGCTTCCCGTCGCGGGCCTTCTGGCCGTATTCGGCGATCTTCTTCTCGATCGCGGCAAAGCTCATCAGATGGGCGTCGCGCACCACCGGCACGACGAGCCCGTTGGGCGAGCCGACCGCCACGCCGATATGGGCGTAGTTCTTGTAGACGATCTCATCGCCGTCGATCTCGGCATTAACGGCCGGCAGCTCCTGCAGGGCATGCGTGACCGCCTTCACGAAGAACGACATGAAGCCAAGCTTCACGCTGTGCTTCTTCTCGAACACCGCCTTGTACTCGTTGCGGATGTCCATGACCGCCGTCATGTCCACCTCGTTATAGGTGGTCAGCATCGCGGCGGTGTTCTGGGCGTCCTTCAAGCGGCGCGCGATGGTCTGGCGCAGGCGCGTCATCTTCACCCGCTTCTCGCGCGGCGCATCCTCGGGCGAGGACGGCGCACGGGCTGCCGGTGCAGGGGCCGCCGGAGCTGGCGCGGCCGGGCGGGGCGCCGGCTGCTCCTTCGCGCGGGCGACGTCCTCCTTCATGATGCGACCATCGCGGCCGGTGCCTTGCACCTGGTCGGGCGTGAGGCCCGCCTCCGCCATCGCCTTCTTGGCCGAGGGCGCGTGTTCGATGTCGCTACCGCCGCCGGCGGACACCGAGGCGCCGGGCGCTGGTGTAGACGCGGTGGCCGACGCTGGGGTGGGCGCTGCAGCGGCGCCACTGGCGGCCATCTTGGCGATCACGGCGCCGACGCCAACGGTCGCGCCCTCACCCGCCACGATCTCGGACAGCGTGCCGGCCTGGGGGGCCGGGACCTCGACCGACACCTTGTCGGTCTCCAGCTCGCACAGCACCTCGTCGGCCGCGACCGCCTCGCCGACCGATT
>JBCCSW010000261.1:0-6044 GCA_039199465.1 Pseudomonadota bacterium | reverse complement strand
GTCGAAACCCTGCCCGACGGCGGCCCCGTCCACCGTATTCTGAATATCGAGGGCGAGGTCGGCGGCAACCCCGGCAGCGCGCGTCGCAACCAGGACAACACGCCGGTCTTCGACGTGCCCGAGGGGCATTTCTTCTTCATGGGCGACAACCGCGACAACTCGGTCGATAGTCGCTTTCCCGAGGTAGGCGTGGTGCCGTTCGAGAACCTGATCGGCCGCGCGGACGTGATCGCGCTCTCGTCGGACGGGCCGTTCTGGCAGATCTGGAACTGGCGCGGCGACCGCTTCTTCAGGTCGATCGAGTGAGGCCGGCGGCACCGTCCGCGCCCCCGCCAGCGGTGCACGCTCCGGGCCGGATCGAACCGCGGCCGCTGATCTGTCCAGATGTTAGGCGTCGCTTGCGGCGGAGACGGGTGCCTTGGTGGGCGTGATGCGCGTGCGCCCGGGCAGCTCGCGCGACCTAGAAGCCTGCGCCAGCAAGCTGGGCCATCAGTTCGCGGAGCCCGAGCTGCTGGCCTCGGCCCTGACGCATGCCTCGGCCGCCGGTACCGCGCGGCCGGACAACCAGCGCCTCGAGTTCCTGGGCGATCGCGTGCTGGGCCTGGTGATCGCCGAGGCGCTGATGCAGCGTTTCCCGGACGAGGCCGAGGGCGATCTCGCGCCCCGGCTCAACGCGCTCGTCCGGCGCGAGACGCTGGCCGAGGTCGCCCAGACCATCGATCTGGGCGACCACCTCGTGCTCGGCCGGTCCGAGAGCCTCTCGGGCGGCAGGCGCAAGAAGGCGATCCTGGCCGATGCGATGGAGGCGGTGATCGCCGCGGTGTATTTCGATGCGGGCCTCGACACCGCCCGCCGGCTGATCCTCGCCCATTGGTCCCCGATCCTGGACCGCGCCGCGGCCAGCGACGCGCCGACCGACGCCAAAAGCGCGCTGCAGGCCTGGGCGCAGGCGCGCGGCCTCGGCTTGCCGGTCTATGACGAGGTCGCCCGCCAGGGGCCCGACCACGCGCCGCGCTTCACCATGGCGGTGCGGCTGGAGGATGGTGCCGAGGCGACCGGCGAGGCGCCTGGTAAGCGGCAGGCCGAGCAGGCGGCGGCGGCGCTGCTGCTGGCGCGCCTGACGGCGGAGCGGCCATGAACGCCGACGCCCCCGGGACGTCGGGCGAACCGCCCCCCCCGGACGCCTCGGACGGCGCTGCCGGCGAAACGGCGCGCTGCGGTTTCGTCGCGCTGATCGGCGAGCCCAATGCCGGGAAGTCGACGCTCTTGAACCGTATGGTCGGCGCCAAGGTCTCGATCGTCACGCACAAGGTGCAGACGACGCGGGCGCGCATCCGCGGCGTGGCGATTGAGGGCGACAGCCAGATCATCTTCGTCGACACGCCGGGCCTGTTCCGTCCGCGCCGCCGGCTGGACCGGGCCATGGTCTCGGCCGCCTGGGCCGGCGCTGCCGATGCCGATGTCACCGTGCTGATGGTCGAAGCGCATCGCGGCGTGACCGAGGGCGTCGAGGCGATCCTGGCCGCCCTGGACGACCATCTGCCCGCCGGCGCCCGCCTCGCGCTTGCCATCAACAAGATCGACCGCGTGAAGGCCGAGAGCCTGCTGGAACTGTCGAAGACCCTGAACGCCTGCCATGGCTTCGAGGCGACCTTCATGATCTCGGCCGAGCGCGGCTATGGCGTGCAGGATCTGAAGGCCTGGCTTGCCGGAACGCTGCCCGCGGGGCCCTGGCACTATCCCGCGGACCAGATCGCCGATCTGCCGCTCCGCCTGATCGCGGCCGAGATCACGCGCGAGAAGCTGACGCTGAGGCTGCACCAGGAACTGCCCTATCAGATGACGGTCGAGACCGAGAGCTGGGAGGATCGCAAGGACGGCTCGGCGCGGATCGAGCAGGTGATCTACGTCGCCCGCGACGGCCATAAGGGCATCGTCCTCGGCAAGGGGGGGCAGACGCTGAAGCAGGTGTCGATGGAGGCGCGGCACGAGATCGCCGAGCTGGTCGATCGGCCCTGTCACCTGTTCCTGACCGTGCGCGTGCGACCGAACTGGCTGGAGGAGGCCGAGCGCTATCGCGAGATGGGCCTGGACTTCCGCGACGGTGGCTGAGCGCCATGCGCCTGACGACTGATCTGTGGCTGTCGGCATGGCGCCTGCGCTGCGAGACCGCAGGCGTTTTCCTCCATGTGGTACATCGCGGCGACCCGACAGCCGGAGACGTCCTCGTCAAGGTTTCCTTCATGGATGGCCGCGCATCACTCTGGTCACGGGCACCGCTGGCGGACCCCGACGCGATCGGCCCAGCGCCCTTCGTCGAGGAGGTCGCGGCGATGGACGAGCGCGAGGTCGATGCCGTCGTGGCGCGGCGGCGCGGGCGCGACCGCGACCTCTGGGTGGTGGAGGTGGAGGACCGGCACGGTCGCCACCTGCTCGAGACCTGAGGGCGCACTCCGCGCGCCTGCCGGTGGCTGTCCACCCGATGTCGGTCGCAAGTCGGCTGCGGGTAGATCTGGGCGCACGGCCGGCCCGAGACGAGAACGGCGGGTCCATGGGGACGGGCCTTTAGACATGGAATGGTGTCATGCTCGAGCACGGCGTTCGGTCTGGTGGCAGCGCTGCAGCATCTGTGGGGGACGCGATGGAATGGCGCGATCGGGGCGTGCTGTTGACGGCCCGCCCACATGGCGAGAATGGCCGGATCATCGAGGTACTGACGGAGGCCCATGGCCGCCATGCCGGCATCGTCCGCGGCGGACAGTCGTCGCGGATGGGCGCCACGATGCAGCCTGGCACTCAGCTCTCGGTCGAGTGGCGCGCGCGGCTGGAAGATCACCTCGGCAGCTTCAAGGTCGAGCCGATCGCGATGCGCGCCAACGCGCTGATGGAGGACCGTCAGGCGCTCGCGGCCTTCAACGCCACCGCTGCGCTGGTGGTTGCCTTCGTGCCCGAGCGGGAGGCCGATTTCGACCTCTACGAGGCGACCTACGAGCTGGTCGAGACGCTCTGCAAGCGTCCGCGCGGCTGGCAGGCCGCCTATGTGATGTGGGAACTGGCCTTTCTCGGCACGCTCGGCTTCGGTCTCGACCTGACGCGCTGCGCCGCAACCGGCGTGCGCCACGACCTGGCCTTCGTCAGCCCCCGCACCGGCCGTGCCGTCTGCCGCAGCGCGGGCGGGCCCTTTGCCGACAAGCTGCTGCCGCTGCCGCCCTTCATGTCGGGCACCAGCGCACCCAGCATGTCAGGCGTGCGCTCGGGTCTCGGCATGATCGGCTGGTTCCTGGAAAACCGGGTCTGCCCGGCGATGGAGCGCGACGCTCTGCCCGAGGCGCGTGCCCGCTTCCTCGCCACGCTCCAGGGCAACGAAATGCCGCCGCGCGAGGCGGCGGGGCCGCATCTCGACATGACGCTTTGGTTCCGGCGGGCAGGACTTGGCTGATTCCGCCGCCACATGGTGCCGATCTGCGTCATTTGGCGAGCATGTGCCTTGTCGCGCGGCCCGGTCGACCTCACCTTCCCACCTGTCGAGAGGCGCCGTTGCGATAGCGGGAGCTCTCGGTGCATAAGCTGTGGTTGCCACCCGCGGGCAGTGACCGAATTGACCATACCGACCGGGTCCAGGGGGATCGATCGATGGAAAAGCCGCCCCTGACGCTGTTGCGCGCTGGCCCGAGAGGGTTTTGCGCGGGCGTGGTGCGCGCGATCGAGATCGTCGAGATGGCGCTCGAGAAGTGGGGCGCGCCGGTCTTCGTCCGCCACGAGATCGTGCACAACAAGCACGTCGTCGACGCGCTCCGCGACAAGGGCGCGGTGTTCGTCGAGGAGCTGGACGAATGCCCGCTCGACCGCCCCGTCGTGTTCTCGGCGCATGGCGTGCCGAAGGCCGTGCCGGCCGAGGCCGAGCGGCGGCAGATGCTCTATGTCGACGCGACCTGCCCGCTTGTCTCGAAGGTGCATATCGAGGCCGAGCGCCATAATGCGAAGGGCCTCCAGATCGTGATGATCGGCCATGCCGGCCATCCCGAGACGGTCGGCACCATGGGCCAGCTGCCGCCGGGCGAGGTCATCCTGGTCGAAACCGTCGACGACGTCGCGCATATCGCGCCGCGCGATCCCGAGAAGCTGGCCTTCATCACGCAGACGACGCTGTCTGTCGACGACACCGCCGCGGTTGTCGAGGCGCTGCAGCAGCGCTTCCCGGCGATCGTCGGCCCGCACAAGGAAGACATCTGCTATGCGACCACCAACCGCCAGGCGGCGGTGAAGGTGATGGCGCCGCGCATCGACGCCCTCCTCGTGGTGGGTGCGCCGAACTCCTCGAATTCACGGCGCCTGGTCGAGGTCGGCAAGGCGGCCGGCGCGGGCTATGCGATGCTGGTGCAGACTGCCGAGGACATCGACTGGCGCGCGATCGAGGGCATCAGCTCGGTTGGCATCACGGCCGGTGCCAGCGCGCCCGAGGTGCTGGTCGAGGGTGTCGTCGACGCCTTCCGCAAGCGCTACGACGTCCTGGTCGAGGAGATCATCACGGCCGAGGAACATGTGAGCTTCAAGGTCCCTCGCGTCCTGCGCGAGCCGGCGTGAGGCGGCCTGGCGGCCCTGATGCGGCCGCCGATCGCCCAGGTGCCGATCCGCTGAGCATGGATACGCTCGGTATCGACCCTCAGACCATCGCCTTCTACGACGACAATGCCGATGCCTATGCCGACTGTGCCGAGACCGAGCATGGTGTGATCCACCTCGCCCAGTTCGCCGCCGATCTTCCCTCGGGCGCGCGCGTGCTGGATTTCGGCGCGGGCGATGGCTGGGCTGCAGGATGGCTTGCGGCGGAGGGGTTCGAGGCCGTCGCCTACGACGCCTCGGAGGCGCTCCTTGCCCTCGCCGCGCAGCGTCCCGGTGTCGAGACACAGCAGGGCAGCTTCGAGGAACTGGAGGCTTTCGGCGAGTATGACGGTGTCTGGGCCTCGTTCAGTCTCTTACATGCGCCCCGCGCGGCCCTGCCGTCTAACCTCTCCAGGCTGGCGACCGCGCTCGTCCCAGGCGGCCGCCTGTTCGTCGGCCTGAAGCAGGGCGTCGAGGAACGTCGCGACCGGCTCGGTCGCTTCTATGCCTATTTCGACGCGGACGAGGTCATCGAGGCGCTGGGCGCCACCGGCTTCGATGTCCTGAGAGCGACTTCGAGCGAGGGTCGGGGCATGGCCGGCGATATCGAGACCTCCCTCTACTTCCATGCGAGGCTGGCACCGTGAGCGCGGACGCGGCGTTGGGTCTCCCGCGTGACGGTGCCAAAAGCGGTCGAGAGGGCGCGCGCGACGAGGCACGCGCCGACGGTCTGTGGGCCTATACCGACGGCGCCTGTTCGGGGAACCCGGGCCCGGGCGGCTGGGGCGTGATCCTGGAAGCCGTGCGCCGGGGCGAGATCGCGAAGACACGCGAGCTGTCGGGCGGCGAGGCGGAGACCACGAACAACCGCATGGAGCTGATGGCCGCGATCCAGGCGCTGGAGGCGCTGGAGCGCCCGGCGGCGATCACGGTGGTGACCGACTCGAACTATCTGAAGGACGGCATCACCGGCTGGATCCATGGCTGGAAGTCGAACGGCTGGAAGACCGCCGCCAAGAAGCCGGTCAAGAATGCCGAACTCTGGCAACGTCTCGACGCCGCCCAGGCCCGCCACAGCGTCAGCTGGTCGTGGGTCAAGGGCCATGCCGGCCATCTGCAGAACGAGCGGGCCGACAAGCTGGCGCGAGGCGAGATCAAGCGCCTGAAGGCTGCCAGCTGACCCCGACTTGACCGCGAAATGCGACGGCCGGGCCGCGTCAAGGATCGCGCCAGCGACGGGCATCGCCCGCCCGTCCTTGACGCGGTCCGGCCGTCGCGGACACGCTCGATCAGAAGCCCCGCGGGCTTCTCCCCAGCCCCTACGTCGATCCTGCCTACCCGCCCATCAGCTGACCGTAGAAGCGCTCCACCACCCCCACCGGAACCCCGCAACACGGATCGCGGCGACCAGCCGCGATGCCGCCGAGCTTGAGACGCGGGGG
>JBCCSW010000260.1:0-6088 GCA_039199465.1 Pseudomonadota bacterium | reverse complement strand
GACCCATGTTGCCCATCTCGTATTCGCTGTCCGAATTCCACGAGGCGTCGATCGCATCGACCTCGTAGGACACCTTGTTCATCTCGACCGAGAAGCGCACGTCGTCGAACAGGAAGAACTCGGCCTCGGGGCCCCAGTAGGACTTATCGCCGATCCCGCTCGACTGCAGGTACTTCTCGGCTTTGATCGCCGTGGCGCGCGGGTCGCGTTCGTACATCTCGCCCGTGTCCGGCTCGACCACGGTGCAGAAGACCGACATCGTCTTCTCGGCATAGAACGGGTCGATCATGGCACTGTCACAGTCGACCATGAGCTTCATGTCGGACTTGTCGATCGACTTCCAGCCGGCGATCGACGAGCCGTCGAACATCCAGCCCTCGGTGAACCAGTCCTCGTCGACGATGTCCGAGAGGGCGGTCACGTGCTGCATCTTGCCACGCGGATCGGTGAAGCGAAGATCGACATAGGCGATCTCCTCGTCCTTGATGCGCTTGGCGAGCTCGGCTGCTGTAGTCATCGTGGTCCCTTCGTTCTGGTGATGCGGGTTTCTGATTGTCCGTCGGAGTGACGGGGGAGGGAGGGCCGCCGCGGCGGACGGCAGTGTCAGAGAGCGTCGTGGCCCTCCTCGCCCGTGCGAATGCGCACGGCGCTCTCGACGGCGGAAACGAAGATCTTGCCGTCGCCGATCTTCCCGGTCTTGGCGGCCGCAACGATGGCGTCCACGCAGGCCTCGACCTGATCGTCGGCGACCACCAGCTCGATCTTCACCTTGGGAAGGAAGTCGACGACGTATTCTGCGCCGCGATAGAGTTCGGTATGACCCTTCTGGCGCCCGAAGCCCTTGGCCTCGAGAACCGATAGACCCTGGATCCCCAGTTCCTGCAGCGCTTCCTTCACCTCATCGAGCTTGAACGGTTTGATGACCGCTTCGACCTTCTTCAAATGCCCGTCCTCCTTGGTTGCCGGCAGCAGGGCGCGCCCATGACCGGTCTTGGACACGCAATGATGCACGAGCCGTGCCAGCCACGGTGGAGGATCGCCGACAGGATGGGAGGGTCGGCGACTGCGGCCGGCGGACCGGTTTCGACTGCCGTCCGGTCGTTTGCACGCTGGATCACGTGCCGACAAAGCGGGCAAATGCACAGGAAATAGTCAGACTGCAGCGGTCGCGCGCCCTCTGCTCGCGCATCGTGCCCGCGGGTAGAGGCGGGGTTAAGATCGCGGTCGAGACGCCCCGACGCCGGAGACTTCGATGATCGACCTGCTAACCGCCGCCCAAATGCAGGCCCTCGAACACGAGGCGATGGAGGACGGCGAGGCGACCGGTCTGGAGCTGATGGAGCGTGCTGGGCAGGGCGTTGTCGATGCGATCCTGAACTGGCGACCGAACCTGACTGTGGGAACGCACCGCGCCGTCATCCTCTGCGGTCCGGGCAACAATGGTGGCGATGGCTTCGTGATCGCGCGGCTGTTGAAGGACCGCGGCTGGGACATCGAGGTCTTTCTCTACGGTCGCGCGCCCGACGACATCGACAGCCTGCCCATCGACGCGGCTCGGAACGCGCGGCGCTGGG
Source organism: Pseudomonadota bacterium (assembly GCA_039199465.1). Classification (GTDB taxonomy): domain Bacteria; phylum Pseudomonadota; class Alphaproteobacteria; order Rhodobacterales; family Rhodobacteraceae; genus Thermohalobaculum. The sequence goes on along the minus strand of JBCCSW010000260.1, from coordinate 4,514 downwards.
CGGAGTCGGGAACGGTTTTGCCGCTGACCGAGGGCGTGCTCAGCGGCGCAGTCTCTCGGGCAGCCGCTCTGTTGCCCGACTGGACGCCTGCACCGGGTGAAATGCCGCGCTGGCCACCCGGCCAGGACCGATGTCCCGAGGGGACGCGCCACACCGTCTTCATCGACGCCATTTTCGGGATCGGACAGAACCGTGCGCTGCCCGACGACCTCTCGGAGATCATCCGCATGGAATGGTCCGACCATTGCTGGGAGTGGGGCGTCGCAGTCGATTTTCCCACGGGTGTGCATGCCGACAGCGGCAAGCTGCTTGGCCCTTACTGCTACGTGTCGCTCTGCGTCACGTTTCAGGTCCCGAAACTCGGCCACCATCTCGGCGCCTGGCACGAGGACTGTGACCGACTCGACGTGGTCGATCTCGGCATCGGCGGCAAGGCCGGAACGGCGCTGGCAGGTCCCGAGCATTTCTACGACCTGATACACTTCATCGGGCGCAAACGGTCGTCACGACACAAGTACGATTTCGGCCACGCGCTCGTTCTCGCGGGCGGCGCGGGCCGCGGCGGCGCGGCACGGCTGGCCGCACGGGCAGCGCTGCGCGTCGGCGCGGGGCTGGTCACGGTCGGGTGCGAGCCCGAGGCGCTGATCGAAAACGCGGCACGGCTGGACGCGGTCATGCTCAGGACGGTCGACACTGCGCAGAGCCTCGAGGCCCGCTTGAAGGACGCGAGGATTAACGCGATCTGCCTCGGCCCCGGCGTGGGGTTGGAGCGAGCCAGGGCGTTGGTCGCCGTCGCCTGCGGCTCGCAGCGCAAGGTCGTGCTCGACGCCGATGCGTTGACATCCTTCGAAGACGACCCCGATGCGCTGTTCAAGGTGACGACGGAATCGACGGTGCTCACCCCGCACGAAGGTGAGTTCGCACGGCTGTTCCCGGATCTCCACCGCCGCATGCAGTTGGCGCAGACTGATGCCGACGCTCTCTCGAAGGTTGAGGCGACAAAGGCGGCGGCAGGGCGGGCGGGATGTGTCGTTTTGCTGAAAGGCGCGGATACCGTCATCGCTGAGGAAGGGAGAGCGGCGATCAGCGGTGCGCACTATCAGCGGGCGTCTCCCTGGCTTGCCACGGCGGGATCGGGCGATGTGTTGGCGGGGATCATCACGGGGTTGCTGGCGCGTGGCCTGTCGCCCTTCGACGCTGCGGCAGGTGCCGCCTGGCTGCATGTCGAGGCGGCGCGCGCATTCGGGCCGGGGCTGATCGCCGAAGACCTGCCCGAGATGCTGCCCACGGTGTTTCGCGACCTTGGGCTGTGACATCGGCGTCGGCTCTTGTGACGCGCGAAGTATTGTTCTAAGCGCGCTTCGTGATGTCGACCGGGCGGGAAAATCGCTGGGCGGCGCGGGCGTGGCGGAACTGGTAGACGCACTTGGTTTAGGTCCAAGCGCCGCAAGGCGTGGGGGTTCGAGTCCCTCCGCCCGCACCAGGGCCGGCCCTGGGCCATCGGACGCGGTGTCCCTGCGATGGGCGTCGCCGAAGGCCAAGGTGGCGGTGCCGCAGCGCCGGCGGCGTGACGAGACGACGGGCGGCCAGTGCGCGCCGCCATGAGACGGACAAAGGCGAGTGGGTCGGGTAATGCAGGTCACGGAGACGAAGAACGAGGGGCTGCGCCGCGAGTATCAGATCGTCGTCGCGGCGGCATCGTTGGCTGAGAAGACCGACGCCCGTCTCGAAACCGTTCGTGCCGATTTCCAGATGAAGGGTTTCCGCAAGGGCAAGGCGCCGCTGCCGCTCCTGAAAAGGATGTTCGGCAAGAGCGTCTTCGGCGAAGTCGTGCAGGAGGCGGTGCAGGAAAGCGTCAAGCAGCACCTGGAAAGCACCGGCCACCGCCCGGCGGGCGAGCCCGATATCAGCGTATCGAACGAGAGCTTCAACGAGGGCGACGACCTGACGCTAGAGGTCAAGTACGACTGCCTGCCCGACGTGCCCGAACTGGACTTCACCGCCCTGAAGCTTGAGCGCAAGGTCGTCGAGGTCGACGATGCCGCCGTCGATGAGGCGCTGCAGAAGCTGGCCGACAGCTCGAAGGACTACGACACCAAGGAGGGCGCCGCCGAAGACGGCGACCAGGTGGTGATCGACTTCAAGGGCATGATGGATGGCGAGGCGTTCGACGGCGGCACCGCGGAAGACTATCCGCTGGTGCTGGGGTCTGGCAGCTTCATCCCGGGCTTCGAAGACCAGCTCATCGGCGTCACGGCAGGCGACGAGAAGGCGGTCGATGTGACCTTCCCCGAGGACTACGGCGCCAAGCAGCTGGCGGGCAAGGCCGTGACCTTCGAGACGACGGTCAAGGAAGTGAAGGCGCCGAAGGCGGCCGAGATCAACGATGCGCTGGCCGAGCGCTATGGCACCGAGGATCTGGAGGCGCTGAAAGGCCAACTCCGCGAGCGCATCGGTGCCGAGTTCGCCGGGGCGACGCGCACGCTGCTGAAGCGGCGCCTCCTGGATGCGCTGGACGACATGGTCTCCTTCGACCTGCCGAAAGCGATGGTGGAGCAGGAATCCAGGGCCGTCGCGCAGCAGCTCTGGCACGAGGAGAACCCGGACGCGCAGGGCCAGGATCAGCCCGCGATCGAGCCGACCGACGAGCATGTGACGCTGGCCGAGCGGCGTGTGCGCCTCGGGCTGCTGCTGGCCGATGTCGGCACCAAGGAAAAGGTCGAGATCACCGAGCAGGAGCTCTCGACCGCGGTCATGGCGCAGGCGCGGAACTACCCGGGCCAGGAGAAGGAATTCTTCGAGTTCATGCGCCAGAACCGCCAGGCGCTGGAGCAGATCCGCGCGCCCCTGTTCGAGGACAAGGTCGTCGACGTCATCCTTGGTCGCGCCGAGGTCAGCGAGATCACCGTCGACAAGGACGCCTTGCAGGCCGAGCTGGAAGCCCTCGACGCCGAATAGGCGCATCGACGCGCGAAAGCGTGCTTGGCCCAGTGGGGCATGGAGAACCGGACGAAGGGCGCGCCCGGCGGTCGTCGGCACTGTCGCGGTGCCGGGCCACGATGCTCATAGGGTGACGGTGACGCTGCGCTCAGAAGAGCGTCCGACCCTCGACTGCGATGTCGGGCGGCATCGGAGTATCCGTGCCCTGGCTGCACTGCCCGACGGGCCCGCCACGGCAACACCATGCGGCCGATGCACGTCGCACCGACGCCTAGCTTGTAGCGGCGCATGGGCATGACTACGACTCGACAGGGATCTTGCGCTATCCCGCGCGGGAGGGGAGCCAGGCGAAAGCACATGAAAGACCCATACGAGACCTATGCGAACACCCTCGTGCCGATCGTGGTCGAGCAGACCTCGCGGGGGGAACGGTCCTACGACATCTACTCGCGCCTGCTGCGCGAGCGCATCATGTTCGTGTCGGGCCCGATCAACGATGCCGTGGCCACGCTGATGGTCGCGCAGCTGCTCTTTCTGGAGGCCGAGAACCCGAAGAAAGAGATCTCGATGTACATCAACAGCCCCGGCGGCGTGGTGACGTCGGGGCTCTCGATCTACGACACGATGCAGTACATCCGGCCCACCGTCTCGACGCTCTGCGTCGGTCAGGCGGCGTCGATGGGCTCGCTGCTGCTCTGCGCTGGTGAGAAGGATATGCGCTTCTCGCTGCCCAACAGCCGTATCATGGTGCATCAGCCCTCGGGCGGCGCGCAGGGCCAAGCGTCCGATATCGAGATCCAGGCCCGCGAAGTCTTGAACCTTAAACGTCGCTTAAACGAGATTTATGTCCATCATACGGGTCAGGCCTATGAGGATGTGGAGGCTGCGCTGGACCGTGACCGCTTCATGACGCCGGATCAGGCGAAGGAGTGGGGGCTGATCGACAACATCGTCGAGAAGCGCCCAGCGACCGAAGAAGGCTGATGACGGATTATATCGGTCTGTGCAGCGCTCCTCGGATGGATCAGGATGCCGGTGGTCGTGGGATGGCATCGGCAGCCCTGCCGTGACATTGGTGCGTCAGATGGGCCGAAGCGTTGCCCATTGACGCAGCCATGGCTTCCCTGCCAGCGTTTGATTGGCTGGGATAAGAGAGTTGGCAGGGCGACGACCGCGCCGCCGGAGTGGATGAGATGACGAAGTCGAGCGGATCAGACAGCAAAAACACGCTCTATTGCTCGTTCTGCGGCAAGAGCCAGCATGAGGTTCGCAAGCTTATCGCGGGCCCCACGGTGTTCATCTGCGATGAATGCGTCGAACTGTGCATGGACATCATCCGTGAGGAAACGAAGTCCAATCTCGTGAAGTCGGCCGACGGCGTGCCGACGCCGAAGGAAATCTGCCAGGTCCTTGACGACTATGTGATCGGGCAGGAGATGGCGAAGAAGGTGCTCTCCGTCGCCGTCCACAACCACTACAAGCGCCTCGGGCATGCCTCGAAAAGTTCGGATGTCGAGCTGTCGAAGTCGAACATCCTGCTGATCGGCCCGACCGGCTGCGGCAAGACCTTGCTT
>JBCCSW010000259.1:0-6116 GCA_039199465.1 Pseudomonadota bacterium | reverse complement strand
GCGGTGAAGGCCTTGGTGGAGGCCACGCCGATCTCGGGCCCGGCCATGATCGGCATCACCTGATCGGCCTCGCGGCTCATCGCGCTGGTCGGGACGTTCAGGACGGTCGCGCGGTGGGCGACATGGCCGTTGGCAAAGCGCATCGCGGCCAGAGTGTCGGCTGTCTCGCCCGACTGGCTGATGAAGATCGCAGCCTCCTGACCGGTAAAGGGCGGCTCGCGATAGCGGAACTCGCTGGCGATGTCGGCCTCGCAGGGCAGGCCGGCGAGGCCTTCGAACCAGTATTTGGCGACGCGCCCGGCGAGCGCGGCCGTGCCACAACCGATCAGCATGAGCCGGCTGATCGCAGCCCAGTCCGCCGCGCCCATGGGCGCCGGCACCCGGTCGCGCGCAGGCGCCACCAGCCGCTCCACCAGGCGCGAGAGCACGGCGGGCTGCTCGTGGATCTCCTTCAGCATGAAGTGGCGATAGGGCCCCTTCTCGGCCAGTGTCTGGTCGAGCGAGACATGCGAGGGGCGCCGGTCGATCTCGGCGCCCGCCCGGTTGGTGAGCGTGGCGCTCTCGCGGGTCATCACCACGCGATCGCCGTCTTCCAGGAAGGTGACCTGATCGGTCAGCGGCGCCAGCGCCTCGGCCGAGGAGCCGAGGAACATCTCGCCCTCGCCCCAGCCGAGGGCGAGGGGCGAGCCCTCGCAGGCGCCGACCATCAGATCGGTGTGGTTGTCGAACAGGAAGACGAGCGAATAGCTGCCTTCCAGCCGCGGCAGCGTCGCCATGACCGCCGTCACCGGGTCGTCGCCCGCGCGCATGCGCTGGGCGACAAGCTGGGCGACGATCTCGGTATCGGTCTCGGTCTCGCAGGCGATCCCATCGGCGGCCAGCGCCTGCTGCAGCGCGGCATGGTTCTCGATGATGCCGTTATGGACGACATGCACGGGCCCCGCGACGTGGGGATGGGCGTTCGTCACCGTCGGCGCACCATGCGTCGCCCAGCGGGTATGACCGATGCCGGCCGAGCCCATGGGCGGATCGCTCGCCACCACTTCGCGAAGCGCCCGCAACTTGCCGACGGCGCGCCTGCGCTCGGCAACGCCGTTCTGCAGCACGCTGATACCCGCGCTGTCGTAGCCGCGGTATTCGAGGCGCCGCAACGCGTCCATCAGCCGGGGCGCCGCCTCCATCTGGCCGAGAATGCCGATAATGCCGCACATAGCCTGCTCTCCTGTCCCTCACGTGCCCCACCGGCCGGATCTGACGTACGGTCTCTGGCAGGGCGGTATGATGCCTCGGTCGCGCGCGTCCTTCTTAAGCCTTCTTAGGCGCTTGCGCCGCCTTGCGCGCCAGCATCGCCGCCCTCAGCCGGCCTGCGGCACCGTCGCGGTTGGTCTGCGCCACCCGCGCGATGGCGAGCGCGCCGCCCGGCACGTCCTTCGTCACCACCGTCCCGGTCGCCACATAGGCGCCGGCACCGACAGTGACCGGGGCGACCAGCGAGGAATTGGTGCCGATGAAGGCCCCGGCCTCGATGGTCGTGCGATGCTTCTGCACGCCGTCATAGTTGCAGGTGACCGTGCCGCAGCCGAGATTGGCGCCCGGCCCCACGGTCGCATCGCCGACATAGCTTAGATGCGCCGCCTTCGCGCCGGCCTGGAAGTCGGCGGCCTTCATCTCGACGAAGTTGCCGATGCGCGTGTCGGCGCCGATCCTGCAGCCGCCGCGGAGCCGGGCGAAGGGTCCCACGGTGGCGCCCGAGGCGATATCGGTGTCGGCCAGATGGCAATAGGCCTCGATCCGGGCGCCTGACCGGACGCTGACGCCCGGCCCGAACACCACGCCCGGCCCGATCGTCACGTCGGCCTCCAGCACAGTGTCATGGGCAAGCGTGACGGTCTCGGGCGCGCTCAGCGTGGCGCCGGCCAGCATCGCGGCGCGCCGGGCGCGGGCCTGCCAGATCGCCTCCGCTCGGGCCAGATCGACGCGGTGATTGACGCCCATCGTCTCGTCCATGGGGCAGAGAACGGCGGTCGCCGCCAGCCCGTCGGCCGTTGCCAGCTCGACCAGGTCGGTCAGCAGGAACTCGCCCTGGTCGTTGTCATCGGTGACGCGGTCCAGAAGGCGCCGCATGGTGTCGGCCGCCGCCACCATGACGCCCGAATTGCACGTGGTGATCGCGAGTTCATCGGCAGTCGCGTTCTTGGCCTCGACGATGCGCAACAGCCTGCCCTGCCCATCGATCACCAAGCGGCCATAGCGATCAGGCGCCTCGGCCTCGAAACCGAGAATGCGGATCGCTGGCACGGTGCCGTCGGGCGCGCTCGCATGGCGCAGGCGCGCCAAGGTCTCACGCGTCAGGAGCGGCGTGTCGGCATACATGACAAGGACATCGCCCTCGAACCCCTTCAGCGCGTCGGCCGATGCCAGTACGGCATGCGCGGTGCCGCGTTGCTCTGCCTGCAGACAGATTGCGGCGTCGGGGATGAGGGCGCTGGCGGCGGCACCGACGGCATCGGCCCCTGCGCCCACGACCACGGCGACCCGGGACGGCTGAAGGGCGGATGCGGTCGCCAGGACATGGCCGAGCATCGAGAGCCCCGCGATCTGATGCAGCACCTTGGGCTGCGCGGACCGCATCCGTGTTCCCTTGCCCGCCGCCAGAACGACGATGGCGAGCGGGCGTGGCCCGGTCTCCGGCATGATTGTCACGTCCCCTCCGGCATCGGCGCCCGTATAGCCAGCGCCCGGCCGGCCCGGAAGCGCTGATGGCATGGGGGTACGATAAGAAACTGTTTCGGTTCGTGTCGGCCTGCGCTAGCTGGCCCTAGCTGAGAGGCAATGCTGGCTTGGGGGCGGGATGCGCGGCGCAGTCTTCGATCTTGACGGGACCGTCGCCGATACGGCGGCCGATTTGCTGGCGGCGGCCAATATAGCCTTCGCGCCGCATGGCCTGCCGACGCTGACGATGCCGCGTGACCGGGCCCACGCCATGAAGGGTGGCAAGTCGATGCTGCGCCGGGCGCTGTCGCTGGCGGGCCGCAACGACGTGGCCGAGTTACCCGATCTGCACGAGCATGCGCTCTTTCGCACCGCCTATCCGGCACTATTGACGGCCTATGCCGGCGCCCTCGCCGTGCATACGCGCCCTTTTGCGGGGCTGGAGGCCTGTCTCGACCGGCTTGAGGGCGCGGGCTGGCGCCTCGGCATCTGCACCAACAAGCCCGAGGGGCTGGCGGTCTCGCTGCTCGAGCGGCTCGGCCTCGCCCCGCGCTTCGCCGCGATCCTCGGCGCCGATACCCTGGCGGTGAACAAGCCCGATCCCGAGCATTTCATCGAGACCTGCCGGCGGATCGGCGCCGATCCGGCACGCTCGGTCATGCTGGGCGATACGCTGACCGATCGGGAGACGGCGCGGCGTGCCGGCGCGCCCTGCGTTCTGATGGTGCACGGCCTTGCCCGCGCCCCGTTGGAGGCGCTGGAGCCCGAGGCGATCGCGGATGACTTCAGCGAGGTGCCGGGCTTGCTGGAGCGCCTGATGCCCGCTTGATCGACCGCGCCAGCGACTATCCGAGGGCAAAGAGCGCGGCGAGGCTACCGGCTGGACTACGCTTCTCGGCACAGGAGCGGCCCCGCCGCAGTCCCCTTGACCCCCGCGGCGCGAGCGCCGTAAGAGCGCGCTTGGGGCGGTTAGCTCAGTTGGTAGAGCACAGTGTTCACATCGCTGGGGTCACTGGTTCGAATCCAGTACCGCCCACCATTCTTATTTTTCCGGTTTTGAAACCCTCTAAAAGCTTGATCGGTAACGATAAATCGGCGACTTGGTAACCCTCGTACCGGCAGTATCTCGGTGGCTTTGTAAATGCCAGTTTCAACACCGCTCTTTGGTGTGTGAGGCTCCCGGAAGCCCAGAGTTTCCACGGGTTTGATAGGAACGTCAGGGCTGTTCGAGAACCAGCCTCGAAGGTGTTCTGCGGCGGGCCGGCTTCGGCCTTGGGTTCGTTCAGGGCGACCTTCTCCTCTTCAAGCTTCATGATCTGCGGTTAATCGGTTGCGATGAGGGTCGGATTGTCGGTCGCAACGAGGCGTTCGACGAACTGAGCCTTCCTGGCGTCGATCGCGGCGCTTTGGCCATCGAGGCGCGCTGCACCGAGCGATGCCTGTGAGAGGCGCACGTCCCAGATATCGCGCAACATCGCTTTCGCGATTGCCAGCAGTTGGGGTGTGAGCGTCATCTCGCGCAGGAGGCTTTCGAATGCGCCCTGAACCTCTCCTTTTCGGATGGACTTGCAGCGCATCGCGCAGCCCCGCACCTGACAGACCTGGCACGACAGAGAAGGGCCTCAGCGTTTGTCGGCCTGTCGCCGTCCACTCTTCCGGGGCACGACTGGGTCACTGCCTCTCGGCACGTCGCGAGAGCAATCCGCTTCCGATCACCGGTCGGCCATTAACCAGCCGACCGGTGATGAGGCGCGCGCACTGCACACAGGCCCCGGTGTCTTCTGCCTCGTCGAAGTCGGCTAAACGCTAGATCGCTGGGACGGACCCAGCGGGCGTTTCGGCGTCGGCGCTGCTCGGCGCAGCGTAGATGCGGGCAGCTGAGAACTTGAATTCCGGGATCTTGCCGAAGGGATCGAGTTGAGGGTTCGTCAGAAAATTCGCCGGCGCTTCAACGAAACAGAAGGGAATGAAGAGCATCCCCGGCGTCACGTCGCGATCTGCCCTTAGCGTAAGCGTGATCGCGCCCCGGCGTGTCTCAACGACGACCTGCTGGCCGCGGGTCAACCTCTGGCGCCCGATGTCCTTGGGGTGCATCGAGACGACAGGCTCGCCCTCTTGGGCGTCGAGATGGGTGGCGCGGCGGGTCATCGCGCCGGTGTGCCAGTGTTCCAGCATGCGCCCGGTGGTCAGCACCATGGGGAAGTGCTCGTCGGGCAATTCAGCTGGCGGTACTAGATCGGTCGGTACCAGCTTCGCTCGGCCGTCCTTGGTCGGGAAGCCGTCGTAGAAGATGATCTCCTCACCGGGGCCGTCCTCGCTCTTGGCCGGATAGCAGACGACGCCTTCTCGCATCAGCCTCGCCCGTGATGTTGTCGAGGGACGGCATCAGGCTCGCCATCTCGGTAAAGACATCGCCAAGCTCGCCGTACTGCCAGTCGAGCCCGGATCGCTGGGCCATCTCGACCAGGATCTTCCAATCCTGCCGCGCCTCGCCGGGCGGCTTGCGCACCGGCAGCGCGAGCTGTACCTGGCGATTGGAGTTTGTGAAGGTGCCGGGCTTTTCGGGTTGGGCCGAGGCCGGCAGGATAACATCGGCGAACCACGCCGTTTCGGTCAGGAAGATGTCCTGAACCACCAGGTGGTCGAGCATCGAGAGCGCCAGCCGGGCGTGGTTCTGGTCTGGGTCCGACATCGCCGGGTTCTCGCCCTGGACATACATCGCCTTCACGTCACCCGCCTCGATGGCATTCATCGTTTCGACGACAGTCAGCCCCTTGGCGGGGTCGAGCGCGCGGCCCCACACGTCTTCGTATTTTGCGCGGACATCGGTGTCCTCGACCGACTTGTAGTTCGGGTAGCAGATCGGGATGAGCCCCGCATCCGAGGCGCCTTGCACATTGTTCTGGCCGCGGAGCGGATGGATGCCGGTGCCGGGACGGCCGATGTGACCCGTGATCAGGCTAAGAGCGATGAGGCAGCGCACATTGTCCGTGCCGTGAACATGCTGGCTGACGCCCATGCCCCAAAAGATGATGGAACGTTCTGCCCTGGCGAAGGTGCGCGCGAGCTCTCTCAAGTACTCCGCCTCGACCCCGCAGACTTCGGCCATCGCCTCGGGCGAGAAGTCCTTCACCTTTTCGCGCAGCGCATCGAAACCATCGATATTCGCCTGGATATACTGCTCGTCGTAGAGCTTCTCCGCGATGATCGTGTGGATCATGGCGTTCAACATCGGCACGTCGCGCCCCGGGGCGAAGACGACCGGATGGCTGGCATGGCGCATCAACCCCTGCTTGCGCGGGTCGAACACCAAGAGCTTAGAGCCGCGCTTTGCCGCCTGCTTGAAGTAGGTGGCTGCCACTGGGTGGTTCTGTTCGGGCCGGCAGCCGATAATCATGATGCAG
>JBCCSW010000258.1:0-6120 GCA_039199465.1 Pseudomonadota bacterium | reverse complement strand
GATCAGCACGTGATGCGAGTACTGCCAGACCGACTCCGCGACGATGAGCGGCCCGTCCGGGTCGACGTTCTTGAAGACCTCGCGTCCCTGGTGCTGGCTGGCGATGAAGCCGTGACCCGCTCGCTCGTCGTACTCGTGCGCGCGGACGACCGGCGATGGCGATCATCGCCGGCGAGATGTCGCTCGCGGTGTAGGCACCCACGCCGTCCGCTAAGCGCAGCGCCGTCGTGCCGGTCCCACAGCCGAGTTCCAATACCTGGTCCGTCGCCCCGAGATAGGTCCGCGTGCGCTCGAGCGTATGCTCATAGGCACCGAGGTCTTTCACGGGCTTTTTCGCATAGCCTCGAGCGAGGCCGTCCCAGAACGCCTGTGCGTCTTTCATGGCGTGTCCTTTCGATGATCCGCCCGGTCGACCGACGCGACGCAGTGTCCGCGGCTCCGTGCGCTGCCGCCACCTACGCCCCTCTGATACGAATAGGAATTGTCCGAAAATGCAGGCTGGATATACAGAACTGCATGAATTGGCAGCGCGTCGCCTTTGACTGGAACCAGGCCAAGGCCTTTCTCGCAACCGCCGAAACGGGCTCGCTGTCGGCCGCGGCGCGGGCGCTTGGCCTCAGCCAGCCGACGCTCAGCCGCCAGGTGGCGGCTCTCGAGGCCGATCTCGGCGTCGCCTTGTTCGAGCGTATCGGCCGCTCGCTCTCGCTGACGGGGCCGGGGCTCGACCTCGTCGAGCATGTGCGCGCGATGGGCGAGGCTGCGGGCCGGGTCTCCCTAACGGCGACAGGCCGGTCTGAGGCGATCGAGGGGCGCATCGCGATCTCGGCAAGTGACGTCGTCGCGGTCCACCAGCTCCCACCGATACTCGCGCGCCGTCGGGCAGAAGCGCCTGGGATCGAAATCGACGTGGTCGCCGCCAACGAGATCAGCGACCTGCAGCGGCGCGAGGCTGATATCGCCATCCGCCATGTCCGCCCCGAGCAACCCGATCTCGTCGCGCGCCTCGTTCGGGAGACGGCGGCACATCTCTACGCCGCGACGCGCTATCTTGAGGCCCATGGCCGCCCTTCGACGCCAGCCGACCTGCGCGACGCCACCTTCGTCTATCCCGGACGCGTGGAACCGATCATCGCCGCGCTCGACGGTCTCGGCGTCAGCGTCTCGCGGAGCCAGTTCCGCCTGAGTTCCCAGAGCGGCGTCGTCTACTGGGAGATGGTGCGCCGCGGCTTGGGGATGGGTCTGATGTCGCGCGACGTCGCCGCCTGCAGCCCTGAGGTGGAGCAGGTACTGCCCGACCTGCCGCCGATCCCGATGCCGGTCTGGTTAGTCACTCACCAGGAACTGCGCACCAGCCGGCGCATACGCCTGGTCTTCGACCTCCTTGCCGAAGCGATCGCAGCCGATCCGCCCCGCACCTCTTAGGCCGCTGCACGCGTGCGGAGCACGTGGCGCCCGAAAGGCACTGCAGTACTGCAGCCCGTTGTCCGTTGTCCGTTGTCCGTTGTCCGTGAGACGGTTCAAGCCTCATAAAGCGCCGCCATGCCCATCGGGGCCTTTGCACGTCGAGGCCACGCTCACGTCAGCAGTGCCGATCGCTTACGATGCTGAGTGGCAGGCGTAGCTTGGCCGTTGGCGCAGGGATCACGCGTCCCGCAAGGCCGCACTCGACGCTATAGGCGATAACGGCTCCACAATGCCTGCTCGTCGGCGGTCGCCAGAGCGCCGACGGCCGCGGCCTCGCCGAACCGGAAGAACAGGCGCCGCAGGAATGGGCGCCGGCCCGGTTCGATGACACGGATCTGTGCCGTCGCGCCGAAGCGCTCTAGGACGACCTCGTTCAGCGTGCCCAGCTGGTCGACGAGACCGAGGTCGCGCGCCCGGACCCCGGACCAGACCAGGCCGTTGAAGAGATCCCCCTCGCTCGAGAGCCGATCGCCACGGCGCTGCTTCACAAGCGTGATGAAGTGGTCGTGGATGTCGGTTTGGATCTCCCGAAGATGCTCGACATCCTCCGGCCGCTCGGCGCTGAAGGGATCGAGCAGGGCCTTTCGGCTTCCTGCCGTGTGCAGCCGCCGTTCCACGCCCAGTCGATCGAGCAGGCCAACGAAGCCGAAACCGGCCGAGACGACACCGATGGAACCGACCACCGATGCGGCATCGGCGATGATCTCGTCAGCCGCGCAGGCCACCATGTAGCCCCCGGATGCCGCGAGATCCTCGACGAAGGCGAGCACCGGCTTCTGCTTGGCCTCGGCGAGCGCGCGTATCCGACGGTGGATCATGTGCGACTGCACCGGGGAGCCGCCCGGGCTGTTGATCACGATGGCGACTGCAGGGGCGTGCTTGAACGAGAACGCATACTCCAAAGCCCCCGCGATCTCGGCCGCGCCGCGCGCCGGTGCAAGCGCGGATCGCATGCCTATGGCGCCGGAGATCCGGACGGCTGGCACGACGGGGCGCGCCTCGGACGAGAGGAAGGGAAATGTTCTCTTCAGGCGGATCGGCATCTCTCTGTCTCCAGCGCCGGCGGCCGAACGGTCGGGCCCCCTGTCGCGGCATAGGCCATCTGGTCACGATCTGGCACCATGCGCATGCCCGTTTCCGCCGTCGTCACTTGCCTGCGGCCAAGACCCAGCTCTTGTCACGGCATGCTCGACCACCAAGCCCAGCTCACTGAACCGAGCGCGAAGGGAGCCCGCTTCCCGCAGATGTGCCAGAACGCTGCGTTCTGTGTGGCGTAACCGCCGCAAGCGGCGCGTTACCATCACGGTGGATCGATCAGCCGCTTCATCACATGCCGATCAACGCCGGGCAGTGTCGCCACGCACTCTCACCGTGCCGGCCGACAACGCCACCACCCGAACGCACCATGTGACGGGTTCGAACGGCGACACATCAACGGTCGGTCCGGCCGCCGGTGACCCGCATCAAGCCGTTGCGCGAGCCATGGTGCGAGACATCATCGAGGGGCAGGGGCGTGGCGGTGAGGCCGTCCTTCCCGGCCCTGCGCATGTTGGTTGAAGCCACCGCTACCGGGCCGGGTTAAGACGTCAACGCGGGCCTTTCGGTCGTCCATGCCGTCATGTCGCGCGTGATTCCGTTCCCGCTGGTCGATGACGGTGCCGGATGCGCTGTGCTGATAGACCTGATCAGCAGGACGCGCTTGCCCTCGGGCGTCGGGCGATCGGCGGTCTTCGTGAAGACGGGCCTCAGCTTCCAGCGCACTCAACGCAGGCTTTCATCTGGACGGCCCGCGCTGGCAGGTCTGGGGTAGGCGCTGTCGCGCCGCTCCCTCCTCTTAGGGTCTGCGGTCACCGCGACAGCCGGCGACAGCTATGAACCCCTCGCAGCAGGCCCCATCCGGCGCCATGTCAGCGGGCAATGGCCATCGAATGCGCCCCGCGGGCCACCGGCACCGAAATCGGCGTCTTGATGAGTTGCGTGTTGCCCGGGTCCAGCGGATCGGCCTGGATGCGCCAGAAATCGATGCTCGACCCTTCGATCCGGTCGTCGAAATGGTCGTAGTTGGCGACCGCCAGATAGGTGCCCGAGTTATCGAAGACCGCCGCCTCGGGCAGAATGCCGTCGTAGTTGAAGGTGTCGACTTCGGTCAGATCGCCGGTCTCCTGGTCCAGCGCCGCCAGCGTGATCGAGGAGAACCAGGTGATCCGCGGATCGTCGTAGGGCAGATAGCTCCGCTCCAGATTGGTCGTCGCCACCCAGCGACCGTCAGGCGAGACGGCCAGCCCCTCGGGCGACACGCCGGTCAGCACCCGGTCGACGAAGGCATGACGCACCGTCCCGTCCTCGCGCGTCTCGGCGTTCATGCGGACGGTCAGGACGCTGCCTCGCGGTGCCTCGGTCCATCGGCCCTGGATGTCCGGTCCCCAGTAAAGGCCGTTCACCACCACGTGGCGCCCGTTCGGCGTGAACTCCACGCGGTAGGGCGTCCGCTCGATAGCGACGACGTTGCCGAAGGGCTCGACGGTCAGATCGGTGGTGACGCGGGCGAAGCGCACCGTGTTCTGCGCCTCGTCGATCATGGCCAAAATCGGCTCGCTGGGATGCCAGTCGATATCCATGAGCCGCCCTGCGTCGAGATCCCAGCCGGGAATAGCTGGCGTCGCGGCCGCGCCCAGACGGCCGTTCTCGAAGCGGTAGAGCGCGAGCGGCGTCTGTTGCCCGGCACCGTTCGGGTTGATCGTGACCGCCACCATCGCACCGTCGCTCGAGACGCGGATGGCATCCGGGCGGAGCGGCGTCTCGACCGTCTGCACCAGTACCGGCGCCGCCGGGTCGCTCAGATCGAAGACCTTGAGCCGATTGCCGAAGCTCATGTCACCGAACACATGGTCCTCCGCCGTGTCGGGCCGTGGGGTCCAGGTCTCGACAGTGAAGGCGAAGCGGCCGTCCGGCGTGACGTCCACCACCGCTGGTGGGCCCGCCACCGAGTTCGAGGCGAAGATCTCCGTCGCCTGCCAGTCGCGCGGATCGCCGTCCAGCGCGATGACGGCGAGCGTGTCGCGCCCGTCCCCATGCCCGTCGAGCGGTCCGAGCGCGCCGTCGATGTAGGCCGAGGCGACCATGTCCGCGTCCTGCGCCGAGAGGATGAACCGCCCCTCGAACTGCATCGGCGCGCGCTGATCGCGCGACCCCGCCTCCTGCGCTGTCGCCTGCGCCGACAGCGCCGCGAGCGCGACCCCAAGAAAGATGCTGGCCTTCATCGAACCCTCCACTGCCTCCGGGGCGGTGCTTGATCCGCCCGTCATGGCGGCCAAGTTCGATCAATCGAAGCGGCATTCGATATTGCCGCACGATAAGTTCGATAAGGGATGTTTATCGATGTTCGCCTTCGCCGATTACGAGAGCGTCATCGCCATCTCGGAAGAGGGCCATTTCGGCCGGGCCGCACGGCGGTTGAACGTCACGCAGCCTGCCCTGTCCTCGCGCCTCAGGCGCATCGAGGAGGAACTCGGCGTGCGCCTGTTCGAGCGAGGACGCGGCGGTGTCACGGCGACGCCGGCGGGTGCGGTCTTCGTTGAGGGCGCGGAGCGGGTGATCACCGCGGCCGAGGAAACGGCACACTCGACCCGCCAAGCGCAGGCGGGCCTCGGCCAGACGCTGCGCATTGGCATGACGCAGGTCTCCGCCTACCAGATCGTGGTGCCCTCGCTCAGCGGCTTTCGTGCCGAGCATCCGCGTGCGCGCCTGAAGCTCTTCGAAGACACGACGGCGGGATTGGAGAAGCGCCTCGAACAGGGCGCCATCGACGTCGCCTTCCTCCACCCGCCCCTGCACGCGCCGGGCCTGTCGGACGTCGCCCTGGTATCGAGCCCGATGGCCGTGTTCGACGCGGCGCCCGATCCGACGGGACGCCGGGCGATGGTCGACTACCCCCGCGTTGAGGCGCCTGTCCTGATGGGTGCTCTCTCGCGGCGGGCCGAAGGGCGTGCGGCCGGTTTCCCCGCCGCCGAGGCCGATACGATGTTGGGGGCGATCGTCCTGTCGCGCGCAGGCTTCGGCCCCTGCTCGGTTCCGGTCGATTATCCGTCATCCGTCCGAAATGTCGGGCTGGGCGCGCCCGTGGCAGACACGGACCTGGTGCTGGAGACCGCGATCGCCCGGCGCCGCCTCGACCGCCGCCCGATGATCGAGACACTGGTACGTTGCGCCGTCGCCGCGACGCGTTAGGGAAACCTCGCGCGGCTCTCTTCGGTAGGCTTTAGCCGCCAAAGGCGACGGGCCCCCGGCAGACAAACCCTGACGCTGCGCATCGGAACGAAGGGGAAACCGCAGGCGCCTAGGCGCTCGAACGTCGCCGGGCCACAACGGCAAACCCCGGTCGCATCGCGGCGCGCCAGAGGCTGGGACGTGGATCGGATGCTAGGCTCAGTCCTGCGATGCGAGGCGGAGGCGCATCATCGAGATCGATGCCTCCACCCCGTCAAAAATGGGCGTGGAAACCTCGCTCCGCAGGCGGTGGGCCAGTCCCGCCAGCGGGCTGCCGCCGAGGACGATCGCCTCGGCGCCGTCAGAGGCGAGCCTCTGGCAGGCCGCAAGGATGCCGTCGGCCGCGAAATCCTGGATGGCGCCTGGCGTCTCGATGTCGTCGATGTCGGG
>JBCCSW010000257.1:0-6121 GCA_039199465.1 Pseudomonadota bacterium | reverse complement strand
TCAGCCCGCCCATCTTCCGCATGTCCTGCTCGTGATGCATCGCATGGATGACCGAGCCCGCGCCGAGGAACAGCAGGGCCTTGAAGAAGGCATGCGTGAACAGGTGGAACATCGCCGCCTCGTAGGCGCCCACACCGGCCGCGGCGAACATGTAGCCCAGCTGCGAACAGGTGGAGTAGGCGATCACCCGCTTGATGTCGTTCTGCACCAGCCCGACCGAGGCCGCGAAGAACGCCGTCGTGGCACCCATCACGGTGACGAAGGCCATGGCCTGCGGCGCGAACTCCATCACCGGCGACATGCGGCAGACCAGGAAAACGCCGGCCGTCACCATCGTTGCGGCATGGATCAGCGCCGAGACGGGCGTCGGACCCTCCATCGCGTCCGGCAGCCAGGTGTGCAGGAAGAGCTGCGCCGACTTGCCCATGGCGCCGACAAACAGCAGCACGGCCACGACCTCGACCGCGTTCACCTGCATCCAGAGGAAGGGCACGGTCTGCTCGGCCAGCGCGGGCACGGCCTGGAAGACGTCGTCGAGCTGCAGCGAGCCCGTAAGCATGAACAGCATGAACATGCCGAGCAGGAAGCCGAAATCGCCGACGCGGTTGACGATGAAGGCCTTCATCGCCGCCTCGTTGGCCGAGTTCTTGTGATACCAGAAGCCGATCAGCAGGTAGGAGGCGACGCCCACGCCCTCCCAACCGAAGAAGATCTGCACCAGGTTGTCGCCCGTCACCAGCGCCAGCATCGCGAAGGTGAACAGCGACAGATAGCTGAAGAACCGCGGTTTTGCCGGATCCTCCTCCATATAGCCGATGGAGTAGCAGTGCACGAGCGCCGACACCGAGGTGACGACGACCAGCATCACCCGGGTCATCGCGTCGACCCGGATCGCCCAATCGACCTGCAGATCGCCCGAGCCAATGAAGGTGAACAGGATCACACGGTCCAGGCTGCCGGCCTCGGCCGTCAGAAACACGATCCAGGACATCGCCGCACAGGCGAACAGGATGCCGGTGGTGACGTACATCGCGCCCTTCTCGCCGATCTGGCGATGGAAGAGCCCGGCGAGGATGGCGCCCAGGAGCGGCAGAAGAAGGATCGCTGCGTACACGGTCTCAGCCCTTCATGACGTTGATGTCCTCCACCGCGATCGTGCCGCGGTTGCGGAAGAAACAGACCAGAATGGCTAGGCCGATCGCTGCCTCGGCCGCGGCTACCGTCAGAACAAATAGCGTGAACACCTGTCCGACCAGATCGCCCAGATAGGCCGAGAAAGCGACGAAGTTGAGGTTCACGGCCAGCAGCATCAGCTCGATCGACATCAGGATCACGATCACGTTCTTGCGGTTCAGGAAGATCCCGAAGATGCCGATCACGAACAGGATCGAGGCGACCGTGAGGTAGGCGCTGAGGCCCACACCGGCGATCGGGGCGCTGGGGTCCATGGCTCGGCTTCCTACGCTCTCAGACGCCCTGCCCGGGCTCGACATCGCGCAGCGCCACCGCGTCCTCGCGCCGGCGGTAGATCTGCTTCAGCACATCCTGCTTCCGCACGCCCTCGCGCTCGCGCAGCGTCAGCACGATGGCACCGATCATCGCGACCAGCAGCACCAGGCCCGAGGCTTGGAAGGCATAGAAGAAACGGTCGTACAGGATCAGGCCGATGGCCTGCGTGTTCGAGACGTTGCCGGGCTCGGGGATCACGGCAGTGCGCGCGTCTGGCGCGGCATCGGCGAACACCCAGTTGCCGATCATCAGGCCAAGCTCCAGCAGCAGAACGACGCCGATGAACGCACCGATCGGCAGGTTCGAGATCGCCCCCCGCTTCAGCGCCGCAAAGTCCACGTCCAGCATCATGACGACGAACAGGAAGAGCACGGCGACCGCGCCGACATAGACGATAATCAGCAGCATCGCGATGAACTCGGCGCCGAGCAGCACCATCAGCCCCGCGGCCGAGAAGAAGGCCAGGATCAGCCACAACACCGAATGCACCGGGTTGCGCGCCAGGGTGACGAGCAGCCCCGACGTGATGGCCACCGATGAGAAGACGTAGAAGGCGAACGAGGCCATGAGTGTCGCTCTCTCAGCGCGCCGCGGCGCCGGTTTCAGGCTTGCGGGTGCAGGACCGGTCGGCCGGTCCGCTCGGGATGGGTGCGCCGCACCGGTTGGCGGGTCTCAGCGATAGGGCGCGTCAAGCTCGATGTTGCGGGCGATCTCACGCTCCCAGCGCGCACCGTTATCCAGGAGCTTGTCCTTGTTGTAGTAGAGTTCCTCGCGCGTTTCGGTCGTGAACTCGAAATTCGGGCCGAGAACGATGCTGTCGACCGGGCAGCTTTCCTGGCAGAATCCGCAATAGATGCACTTCGTCATGTCGATGTCGAAGCGGCGCGTGCGGCGGCTGCCGTCGTCGCGCGGTTCGGCATCGATGGTGATCGCCTGCGCCGGGCAGATCGCCTCGCACAGCTTGCAGGCGATGCACCGCTCCTCGCCATTCGGATAACGCCTCAGCGCCAGCTCACCCCGGAAGCGCGGGCTGAGGCGCCCCTTCTCATGCGGATAGTTGAGCGTCGCCTTGGGCTTCAGCAGGTATTTGAAGCCCAGTTTGACGCCGGCCCACATGTCGGCCAGCAGGAAATAGCGCAGCGCGCGGTCGAACGGGATGGCTGTCATTGGCTACCCTCACCAAGGAAAAGCGTCGGGGTCGTCCCGCCGTATGATCTCTCTCGTCACGCATCTCTGCAGCGGGTTGTGCCGTCTTGGCGCTTGCGTGCGACCGAAACGATCCTCATCCCACCCGATCACGGCGCGACCGGTGCGTGTGGGTGCAACAGAGACATCGCCTGCGATGCGCCTGTGCGGCCCGCGGCGCAGCCGCGGTGTCAGTCGGGCACCTTCGTCGATGTTCCGGTCGCTGTTGGCCATCCCCGTCAGCCCCCCACTGCCAACTCAGCCGCGCGGGCATAACCCACGACGTCGAGCCGCACCAGGATCGCGGTGACGACCACCCAGAGCAGCGAGAACGGCAGGAACACCTTCCAACCGAGCCGCATCAACTGGTCGTAGCGGTAGCGCGGCACGATGGCCTTCACCATCGCGAAGCAGAAGAAGAAGAACACCATCTTGGCGAACATCCACAGCGCGCCATCCGGCAGGCCGGGGATCGGCGACAGCCAGCCGCCGAAGAACAACAGGCTGATTAGCGCGCACATAAGCAGGATGTTCATGTACTCGCCGATCATGAACAGCAGATACGGCGTCGACGAATACTCAACCTGGTAGCCGGCGACGAGCTCGCTCTCGGCCTCGGGCAGATCGAAGGGCGGCCGGTTCGTCTCGGCCAGTGCCGAGATGAAGAACAGCGCCACCATCGGCAGATGCGGCAACCAGTACCACGAGAGGAACCCGAACCGCCCGTCCTGCGCGCGCACGATCTCGCTCAGGTTCAGCGAGCCGGTCGAGATCAGCACGCCGATGATGATCAGCCCGATCGAGACCTCATAGCTGACCATCTGCGCCGCCGAGCGCAGCGAGCCGAGGAACGGGTATTTCGAGTTCGAGGCCCATCCCCCCATGATGATGCCATAGACGCCGAGCGAGGAGATCGCGAAGATGTAGAGCACCCCGACACTCATGTCGGAGATCACCCAACCATCGGCAAACGGGATTACCACCCAGGCGATCGCGGCCAGCACGAACGTGATCAGGGGCGCCAGCAGGAACACCGTCTTGTCCGCGCCGGCGGGGACGATGATCTCCTTCAGCACAAACTTCCCAAAATCGGCGAAGGACTGCAGCAGGCCATAGGGCCCGACCACATTCGGCCCGCGCCGAAGCTGCACCGCCGCCCAAACCTTGCGGTCCATGTATAAGAGGAACGCCAGGCTCACCAGCACACCCGAGACGACGACCAGGCATTGGAGCGCGATCAGCAATACAGTGAGGGCGTTCTCTGCCACGATGTCTCCAGCGCGCCGGGCGTTACTGCGTGTCGGTCAGTCGAGGAAGCCGTCGCGGCGCTGACGCTTTTCATCTGCAACTTCTCGGTAGACGAGATAGCAGATCAGGTAAACGCCCCAGACCACCAGCAGCGTGATCGTCAGGCGGATGGCCAGGATCCCGTCGGCCCAGGCGCCCCACAGCACCAGGAGCCAGATCCCGGCCAGCAACACGGCCGCGACCGCGGTCACCGCCGCCATGGTGGCGGGCTTAAGCATCGATAAGCTCCATCCGCGAGGCGACCGGACGCTCGAGGATCACCACATACGCCTCGCGCGTGAACAACAGCAGCAGCCGGCGCACGTCCTTGTCCATGGTCACCACGCGCCAGCCCCGTTCGGCCTGGGCGTTCAGGAAATCGGTGAAGCGCTCGGGGTTCACCTTGCTGGCCCCGAAGATGATCGATGACAGGATGCCCTCGCGATAGACGACCACCTTGTAGACATGCGTCGCGTGCATCGCTCGGCCCCGTCCAATCGCCAGCGCGCCCGACCGACGCGCTCACTCGGCCGCGAGCTTGGCATCGTCGGGCCGCTCCGCCGCGAGGCGCGAGCACTCGGCCAAAACCTGCGACGCACGGGCGATCGGATTGACGAGGTAATGCTCGCGGCCGACCGGCCGAAGCGGGCGCATCGAGACCGACCCGCTTGCCGCGACCGGCTGCCACGCCGACGGCGCGATCTGGCCCAGGCGGCGCATCTGGGGATGCGCCTCGAACAGCGCGCGGCGCAGGTCGTCCAGGCTGTCATAGGGCAACGGGACGTCCAGCCGCGAGGACAGCGCCCTCAAGATCGCCCAGTCCTCGCGCGCATCGCCGGGCGGGAACGACGCGCGGGCGGCCATCTGGACGCGCCCCTCGGTATTGACGAAGAAGCCGCTCTGCTCGGTCCAGGCCGCGCCCGGCAGGATGACGTCGGCACGATGGGCACCGCGGTCGCCATGGCTGCCCTGGTAGACGACAAAACTGCCCGCGGGCATGTCGATCTCGTCGGCGCCGAGGTTGAAGACGACGCGCGCCCCGTCCAGCACGCCGGCCACGCCGCCCGGATCGGTGAAGCCGATATCCATGCCGCCGACCCGCGCCGCCGCCGTGTGCAGCACAAGCAGCTTCGCGCCCACGCTTTCGCAAAGCGCCATGAGCGCCGCCAGGATGGCCGTGCCGTCGTCGCGCACCAGCGCGCCCTGCCCCAGGATGACGAGCGGGTTGTCCATCGACCCCATCACGGCCTGCAACCCCGCCAGCCCGTCGCCGCCCACCAGGGCCGAGGCATCCTCGCCCATCGGACAGGTCGGATAGGTCAGATCGGCCGTCGTCCCGATGGTCGCGACCTCGGCGCCGCTCATCCAGGCCTTGCGAATGCGGGCGTTCAGCACCGGCGCCTCGTGCCGAGGATTGGTGCCGACCAGCAGGATCGCCCGCGCCTCGTCGATATCCGCGATGCGCGCGTTGCCGACATAGCCCGAGCGGTTGCCTGCAGGCAGCCACGCGCCGTCCTGGCGGCAGTCGTAGCGCCCGCCGAGGCTGTCCATCAGGCCCTTCAGCGCGAACATCGCCTCGACCGGCACCATGTCGCCCGCGACAGCGCCGATCCGGCCGTCGGACGACGCGACCGCGTCCGCGATCGCCGCGAAGGCCTGGTCCCACGACGCCTGTTTCAGCTTGCCGTCTCGGCGCACATAGGGCCGGTCAAGGCGCTGGCGCCTCAGCCCGTCCCAGCAATAGCGCGTGCGGTCGCCCAGCCACTCCTCGTTCACGTCGTCGTTGTTGCGCGGCAGGATGCGCATGACCTCGCGGCCCTTGGTGTCGATCCGGATCGCCGCACCCAGCGCGTCCATCGCGTCGATCGACTGGGTCTTGGTCAGCTCCCAGGGGCGCGCGGTGAAGGCATAGGGCTTCGAGGTCAGCGCACCGACCGGGCAGAGATCGACGATATTGCCCTGTAGCTCGGAGGTCAGGCCCGCCGCGATGGTGGCCACCACGACATCGGTCGGATCGCCAGGTGCCGCGTCCTCCAGGTCCTCGCCCTGCCCGGCGGTCAGGTTGTTGATCGCAGCCTCGTAACTGATGATCTCGCTGTCCTCACCGCGGCCGGTCTGGCCCATCTCGGGCACGCCTGCG
>JBCCSW010000256.1:0-6122 GCA_039199465.1 Pseudomonadota bacterium | reverse complement strand
CCTCGGCCGCATGATGGCCCAGCAGGTCCAGGCGGCCCGCCTCGCCGGGCGCGACCGCCGCCTGCAGCAGCTCCAGCGCCCGGGCATGCAGCGCCTTGCGCTTGCGCCGCAGCAGGGTCGCATAGGCCGCGTCGTGGATCAGCGCATGGCGGAAGGCATAGCTTGCCGTCGGCCCGCTGCCGCGCCGGGTCAGCACCCGCTCGGCCTCCAGCCGCTGCAGGCCGCGGCGGAGCATGTCCTCGCGCCCGGGCATCATCGCATCGAGCGCGGCGTGGGAGAACTCGCGACCGAGGACGGCGCCGAGCTGAGCGACGCGGCGCGCATCGCCCATCCGGTCGATCCGGGCCACCAGAGCGGTGTAGAGCGTCGCCGGCACGGCGGTGGCGGTGTCGGCCCTCTCGTTCTGCGCGGCGGTCTTCGTGAGCTCCTCGATGAACAGCGGGATGCCGTCGGAGCGCGCGACGATCGAGGCGAGCGTCGCCTCGGACAGGCCATCCCCGCCGGCCGCGCGCGCGATGGCGCGGGACTGATCGGGCCCGATACGGCCGAGCTCCAGCGCGCCCACACGCGCCTCGCCAGGCCAAGAGGGCTGGATGTTGGGGCGGTGAGTGACCAGCATCATGACCCGCGCGTCTGTGATCGCGCCCGACAGCTCGGACAGATAGTCGAGCGTCGATGGGTCGGCCCAGTGGATATCCTCGGCCACCAGCAGCACGGGATGCTGCTCGGCGATGAACAGCACCTGCGCGATCAGGCTCTCGACGGTGCGCCGCCGGCGCTCCAGCGGGGTCATCGCCACCGTCGCAACGCCGCCATCGGCCGTGAGCCCCATGAGATCCGCCAACAGCGGCAGATGCGTCTCCGCCTCGGGCGAGACTGTTGTGAGATGCGTCTGCAGCTTCGCGAGGCGGAGTGCGGGCGCATCGCTCTCCGCCAGGCCCGTGGCGCGGCGCAGACGGTCGATGACCGGGTGCAGGTCGCGGTTCTGGAAATGGGTCGAGCACTGGTAGCGCACGCCGTAGCGCGGCTCGTCCGAGAGCGTGCGGCGGAACTCGCTGATCAGGCGCGACTTGCCGATGCCGGCCTCGCCCGAGATCACGACCGTCTGGCCGCGGCCCTGCTTGGCGTCCTCCCAGCAGGCGCGCAGACGGTCCATCGCCTTTTCGCGTCCCTCGAAGGTGCCGCCGATGCCCGACATCGCGGCGTCGAAGCGCGTCTCGGCAACGCTCTCGCCGATCACGCGCCAGACGCCGACGGGATGGGAGAACCCCTTCAGCGGCACCGCGCCCAGATCCTCCAGCGCGAAGGCGCCGCGCAGCAGGTCGCGTGTCGTGGCCCCGATGACCACCTCGAACGGCTCGGCGATCGCCTGCAGCCGGTCGGCGAGGCTCGGCGCGACACCGGTGACGGCTGCATCGTCGGTCGCGTGCTCGCCCACGATATCGCCCACCACGACCTCGCCCGTGGCGATGCCGGCGCGCACGCGCAACGGCACGTTCTCGTCGCGGGCGAGCGCGCGCACGGCCGTGAAGATGTCGCGCGCCGCGCGAACGGCACGTTCGGCCTCGTCCTCATGGGCGCGCGGCCAGCCGAAATAGGCGATCACGCCGTCGCCGACGAACTTTGCGACATAGCCGTCATAGCGGATCACGGCAGCGGTGACCGCAGTCTGAAAGCGCTGCAGCAGGTGGCGCAGATCCTCGGGGTCGAGGCTATGCGCCAGGCTGGTGGAGGCGACGATGTCGATGCTGAGCACGGTCAGCAGGCGCCGCTCGGCGGTCATGCCGGCCAGCGCCTCGCTCTGCTGGCGGTCGGTCGAGGCATGCTGCAGCCTCGCCGTCTCGGCCATCAGGTGCCGGCGGTCGGGATAGGGCAGACCGAGCCGGATCATGTCGGCTTCGTCCAGATCGCGGACGGACCGCAGATCGATCGCCTCGGCCGCGAAGGCGGTTGCGTGCCGGCCGAGCCCGATCCCCTGCAGCCACGACCCCACATCGTCGGGTGCGGGCTTTGTGTCGGCCATGGAGAGGGTCGCGAACGGGCACTGGGGACCCGATGCGGCATGTGCTGCCTGCCGATCAGATGCGGTCAAAAGCGCGTTCATGTCGGTCACCCGTCTCTCGATCCCCGGATCGGTTGTCGCCGCCCTTGGCCTGATCCGCGACGCGGCCAGCCATCGGGACGCCCTCTCCGTCCGTCTTTCCACCGGCCGCAACGCCCATGCTCCTCAAGGGGGCTGCGCTGCGGCGGCACATCGATCCTCTCCCGCGACATCGACGTCGCCGGGCCGGCTTAGCGGAACGCGTTCCCGAAGAAATGAAGACCACTCGGAAAAGTTCTGAAGAAACGCTGAAGATTGTCGTCTCAAATCCATTGCCGTTACGTTACGTTCTGCCCCAGCGACGGTGTTGTCTATCAGGTCACGACCGGCCATGGAGTTCCGCTTTGCCGAATGCCAGTTCGACCCTGCGCGACGGGAACTCGTCCGGCGCGGCGAGCGGGTGTCGCTGGAGCCGCAGCTTTTCGACCTCCTCCTGCTGCTGCTGAGCGCGCGCGACCGCGCCGTCACCAAGCAGGAGATCATCGCTAAGGTCTGGTCGGGGCGGGCGGTGACCGATGCGGTGATCACCACGCGCATCCGTAGCCTGCGACGGCTGCTGGGCGATGACGGCAAGAAGCAGACGCTGATCGGTACGCTCCACCGGATCGGCTATCGTTTCGTCGCCCCGGTCGATGTGGTGGCCGAGCGCTATGTCGCACCGGCAGCCCCCGCCGACCCTGCAGCAGCCCCTGGGTCGGCCCCGGGGTCAGCCCCAGGGTCAGCCCTGGGGTCAGCCCCGGGGTCAGCCCTTGCGCCCGCGCCGCTGGTGCGTGACGGCACGCCTGATGGGATGACGCCCTCGGGTGCGCTGTCACTGGCGTTGCCGAAGCGCCCTTCGATCGCCGTGCTGCCCTTTGCCCCGCTGGACCCGGCGCCCCGACAGAAGGTCATCGCCCGCGGCTTCACCCATGACGTCACCGTCAGGCTGGCGCGGACGCGCTGGCTGTTCGTCACCGCGCCGGCCAGCGCCGACCGCTTCAGCCTGGAGACCGGCTCACCCGCGGAGATCGGCCGCCTGCTCGGGGTGCGCTACCTGCTGCGCGGCGCCGTGCTCGGCACCGACAGGCGCTTCCGCCTCAGCGCCGCGCTCTGCGATACGGTCGAGGGCGGCGAGGTCTGGGCCGAGCGCTTCGACCGGCGCATCGACGACCTGTTCGACGTGCAAGACGAGATCGCCGAACGCGTCGTCTCAGGCGTGGAGAGCGAGATCGAGCAGGACCAGCGCCGTCGCGCCCGGTTGAGCCCGCTCGCCTCGCTGGATGCCTGGAGCGCCTATCACAAGGCCATGGACCTGCTCTACCGCTTCACGCCAGAGGCGCAGGCCGAGGCTGCGGCCGTCCTCGATCATGCGCGCCGCCTGGACCCGGACGCCTCGCGGATCATGGCGGCGCAGTCGCTGCTGCACTGGCAGCGGGTCTTCCTAAGCGGATCGCTTGGCAGTGCAAAGGCACGGCGCGACGAGATCGCCAGAACGCTGGAGACCGCGCAGCAGAGCGTGTCGCTCGACGCCATGGACCCGCAGGCGCATTGGGCGCTCGGCCGCGCTTTGCGGCTGGTCGAGGATCTGGACGGCTCGGTCGAGGAATTCCAGAGAGCGATCGACATCAATCCCAGCTATGCGAACGCCCACTACACGCTCGCGGTGGGGCTGAAGTTCCTGTCGCGCCATGGCGAGGCGTTCACGCGCTGCAGCACGGCGCGCCGGATAAGCCCCTACGATCCGCTTGGCTTCGCCCATCTCTCACAGATCGCAGAGCTGCACGCCCTGTCGGGCAACCCGCGCGAGGCGCTCGGCTATATCCGCCGCTCGGCGCGCGACGAAAAGGCCCATCACCACATCCACGCGATCGCCGCCTGGTGTCATGAGCTGGCCGGCGAGCACGAGATGGCCAGGACCTATGTCCGCTCGGCGCAGGCAATCCATCCGGGCTATAGCCGGGCGGAGTATTTCAAGAACTGCCCGTTCCGCGACCCCGACAAGAGCCTTATCGACGACGCCCTGCGCCGCGCAGGGCTGTAGCGGGGCTGTCGGCGTCTGCGGGAGGCACCGACATGGGGGCAGTGCAGGCGGATGCTGGCCGCCCCACACATCCGCCGAGACAGCGATCAGTCGATCTGGATCGACCAGAAATGGGTCTCGCCCGAATGGTCGTCGACGCCGTCATTGTCGGTCGAGACATAGCCGGTACCAGCCGCGTCGATCGCGAAGCCCTCGACCTTGTCCTGCACGTAGCCGTTCCACTGCATCAGGTCCGGTAGCAGGTCGCGCACCAGCTCTTTCTCGACGACTGGGATCGTCTCGGCATCGAGCGGCACCGGCTGCATCTGGTCGAGCGATACGCGGAATATCTTCTTGGTGACCGCCTCACCCGCGATCTGGTTGTCGCGCTCGACGATATAGGCGTGATCGCCTTGGATCGTGATTTCGCTGAGACCCACCCAACCCTTCCCGGGCGCGGCCTTCGGATAGTGCACGACGCCCCATGCCTCGCTCTCCAGGTTATAGGAGACGAGTTTGGCGTGGTGGTCCGGATCGTCGGCCCATTCGCGCTGGATCGCGATCCACAACGTGTCGCCGTCGCGCGCGATGCCTTCCGCGCCGAAGCGCCGCTCGACCGCCAGCAGCTCGGGCGGGAAGGCGATCTCGTCCTGGATCGTGCCGTTCTCGTCGACATTATAGAGCGCATGCGGGATCAGCCGGTCGCTGCGGCCCTCGCTGGCGAGGAAGAAGCCGCCATTGCCGTCGGTCGCGATACCCTCGAGGTCCAGCTTCTGCGCCGGCACGCCCTCGCGGTTGACGTCGACATGCGCGGTGATGAGCCCCTTGCCATCCGCCTGCACCTCGACGCGGAAGATGCGCGGCTGCAGGCCCATGAAGCTGTCGTTGACGGCGTAGAGGACGCCGGGTTCGCTCTCGTCGGCCACCATGCCCGAGATCGCGTTCCAGCCGATCGCCTCCTCGCTGGTGATAGTCGGATAGGCGGCCGGCCCGTCCTGCAGTTGGTAGATCATGACATGGGCGCCGGGACCGTTCTCCTCGCGCAGGTCGACCTCGTTCGCGGTGATCAGCAAACCGCGCTCGGGCAGGGCCTTGATGCCCTCGGGCCCGATGCCCGAGGGCAAGAGCTGCGTCAGCGTCGGCGTCAGGCCGTCCAGGGCATAGACGCCGATGATCGAACCGCGCTCCGAGCCGACGAAGACATGCGGCACGCCGTCGAAGCTGGCGACCTCGATCGACTCGGGCTCGACGCCCTTGTTGCCCGACCGCTCCTCGGGATAGTGGCCGGCCAGGATCAGCGCCCGCTCGAACCGCGTGGCATCGGCATAGACGACCGTGCCGTCCTGGTTGAAAATCGTCCAGCCGCGCGAGCCGCCTTCGTAGTCACCCTCATCGGCCGTCGCGAAATGGTCGTCGTCGATCCAGCCGACGGCATCGGGCTCGCGCAGGCGGCCGGGCTGTTCGGCGGTGAAGTCGAAGGCGCCCTCCTCGCCGGTGTCGATACCGCTCAGGTCCTCGCTGCCGGCCGAGAAATGGCTGAGCACCGCACCGTTAGGGGACAGTACCACGATGTGGTTGTTCTCCTGCAGCGTCACGACGATCTCGCCCTCGGCGTTCACGTCGACGAATTCCGGCTCGGGGTCGCTCGGCGCCACCTCGGCGAGGCCGGTGACATCGGCGGTGATCAGGGCATTGCAGTCCAGCGCGCCGTCGGCCAGCGGGGCGATCACGACCGCGCCCGCGGGAAGCTGCGGGATCGCGCCGTCGTTCAGGTCCTCATCGCGCTCGTTCTCGATCGCGATTGCAACGAGGCTGCGGTCGGGCGCCGAGGCCAGGCTGTCGGGCTGGCCGGGCAAGGGGCAGCGCGCAACGACCTGCCTGCCCGACATAGAGACGGCCAGAAGCTCGCCCGACGGGTCAACATAGCTCTCGGAGGTGTTGAGCCCCACGAAGGCGGTGTCGCCAACCAATGTCACCGCCGTCGGCTCACCGTCCAGCGCCAGGGTGCCGCCCGGTGCCGGG
>JBCCSW010000255.1:0-6152 GCA_039199465.1 Pseudomonadota bacterium | reverse complement strand
TAATCTGTAATCAGCCATGAATTTTGATTTTTGCACGGCAGCATAGCAAACAAAACTTTGCAATCGTGTCAGCAAAGCACTTGGCAAAGCGACTAAAATTGTTAATTTTCTGCCCGTAAAACACCGTAGTTTTGGTGCCTGAATAGTAGAGCGGCCGGCTCATCCACGAGGCATGATGAAAAATCTGTACGAGCGCTCTGTCAGTTCAGCTTATGATGCATCGCAACATCAGCCAGATTTGGTGCAGCGATCGCACGGCGAAAAGCCGGGTTTGTTGGTTACCGGGTGGATGCTCGCGGCAGTTGCGGTCGGGTTGGCGATTTGGGGTGTGGCGCTCTACGGTCTCAGCTTTTTACTCGGCGGCTAAAATCCGGCGACGCCAGTCACCTCGCAGCCTAAATTCGACAATTATTATGAACGAATCCTATTTTGGGACAGAGCGCGCCGATGCCGACGTGCCGGCCATGAACAGTCGCCGGTGAAACGCACCGACAGTTCTCCTTAGGTCACAGTGAAGACCGAAACAATCTGTCACATTCGGGCTTTTTTTCGCCATATTTCATCGCTCGCGCGACGCTCGATGCTGCTTTTTCAGATACATAGTAGCCTTCTTCGATCCCTGTCCGCGATCGGTCACGGCGCCTCTCTGTCCCGCCAACCCGTCAAGGACCGGGCGCAGACGCCGCCACCGCCGCCTCAGGCCACACGCTTGGCCGGTTTGCGCAGGGCGAGGCGCATCAGTTTCCGAAACTTCGGGCAGTCGAGCTGCGACGGTTCCGGACAGGCCGCAACGTGGCGGAGCAGGCGGCTGAGCGCGTTCAGCCTGCGCGCCTGGGCGTCCAGATCGTCGGCTTTGCGCCTCAGGTCAGGGCGCGGCACGTGGCACCGACCGTCGCGGCCGAAGATCTCCCGGATCTCCTGAAGCGAGAACCCGGCCGTTCTACCAAGCGCGATCAGCGCCAGACGCTCAAGCACCTCCAGATCAAACTGGCGGCGCAGGCCGCGCCGCCCAACCGACGCGATGAGGCCGATCTCCTCGTAGTAGCGCAGCGTCGATGGCGGCACGCCGGACCGTGCCGCGACCTCTCCGATATCGAGCATCTTCATCCTTGACCTCAACTTGACTTGAAGTCGTAGCGTCGCGCGCATCGACCCAGGACACAAGGCGGCGCCCCGACGATGACGCTCGAGACAGCTCTCTTCCTGGTGGCGATCGGCCTGGTCGGCGGGGCGTGGAACGCCATAGCGGGCGGGGCGACCTTGTTCACCTTCCCGGCGCTGATGTCGGTCGGCCTGCCTCCGGTGGTCGCGAACGCCACGAACTATCTCGCGATGCTGCCCTCCAACGCCGCGGCGCTACCCGCGTACCGGCGCGAATTGTTCGGGATCGGCCCCGCGATCTGGCCGTTGATCGTGGTCTCGGGCCTCGGCGCGGTCGCGGGTTCGCTGTTGCTGCTGGCATCAGGAGAAGCGCTGTTCGAGCGGCTGATCCCCATCCTGATCCTGGCGGCGACGGGCCTGTTCGCCTTCGGCGATCGGTTCCGCCGCAGCATGCTCGGCAGGCTGACGCAGCACGGCACGGGCCGCCTAGCCTATGTCGCCCTGTTCCTGTTCTCGATCTATGGCGGCTATTTCGGCGCCGGTCTGGGCATCGTCCTGCTGGCGCTGGTGCAACTCTTGGGCTTTGGTGCCTTCCATGTCGCCAACAGCCTGAAGAACCTGCTGGCGACCAGTTTCACCATCCTCAGCATCCTGGTGTTCGGCCTTGGCGGCATCGTGGCTTGGCCCGAGGCGGCGGTAACCATGCTCGGCAGCGCCGTCGGCGGC
The DNA here is from genome assembly GCA_039199465.1 of Pseudomonadota bacterium. GTDB lineage: Bacteria > Pseudomonadota > Alphaproteobacteria > Rhodobacterales > Rhodobacteraceae > Thermohalobaculum. Next base: position 4,325 of record JBCCSW010000255.1, on the reverse strand, counting down.
TATCTCGGCGCCCATTTCGGCCGCGGCGTAGACGAGCGGCTGCTCCGGATCGCCGTCATCGCGTTCGGCCTGGTGCTGAGCCTCGTCTACGTCGCCCGATACTGGCTGGGCACGACGTTCGGCGCCGGTTGATGCCGGCCATCCCGGGCCAGCGCCAAATCACACCATGGATAGAGAGGGACGCGCCATGACCCTGCATCACGGAGGCCGAGACGCCGAGATCGGCACGGGCCACGGCGCGACCGACTGGGCCGAGGCGCGTGGCGTGAAATGGCTGAGAAACATCGCCGGGATGGAAGCGATGCTCGCCCCCATCGACGCGCCGCTGATCGAGGCCCTGCGCCTCTCGGGGCCCTGCCGCATCGGGGATCTCGGCTGCGGCGGTGGCGCGACGACACGGAGCATCGCCGAGAGGGCGGCCCCGGGCAGTACCGTCACCGGCATCGATATCGCGCCGGTCCTGCTGGAGCGCGCTAAGCAGACGGCGGGAGCGGCGGGGATCGACACTGCCTTCCATCGTGCCGATATCGGGCGTGACCCGCCGCCGGGCGGGGCGTTCGACCGCCTCGCCTCACGCTTCGGTATCATGTTCTTCGACGCGCCCGATGCTGCATTTCGCAATCTTCGCGGTTGGCTGGTGCCGGGCGGCCGCATCGCCTTCGCCGTCTGGGCGGCACCTGCCGACAATCCCTGGATGACGACGGTACGCGACGTGGTGGCAGGGCTGATCGGCCTGCCACCGGTCGATCCGAAGGCGCCGGGTCCGTTCCGCTACGCCGAGCCGGATCGGTTGATTGCCGAGCTTGCAGGCGCCGGCTTCGGCACGCTCGATGCGAGGGCCTGGCACGGCGCTCTGCCGATCGGCGGCAGCGGCTCGCCGGCAGAGGCGGCCGCCTTCGCGTTGTCATCCTTCGCCACGTTCGAGGAGATGCTGCTCGATGCCGGCGGCGCAATGGCGCGGGCCGAGGCTGAGCGTCGGCTCACCACCGTCTTCGCCCGCCATCTCGACGATGGCGCCGTCCGCCTGGCGGCGAGTGTCCATATCGTGACCGGCGACGTGTCGAGCGAAGCGACGGGCGACGGGCTAGGCGACACCGGCTGACAGCGCGCTCAGCCGAGCTCGAGCGAGGTCACGGCATAGAGCTCGGAACGCGGCGTCCGCGCCTCGCCCTTGTACATGCGCGCGGTCTCGAAGCCGGGGCTTAGGCCCAACTCCTCGACCATGCCGCGCAAACGGGTCGAGGTGGCGGGGACGTCGATCACGATATCCTCGCCGAAGGCCGCTGCGCAGTGCAGCAGCAGGGCGTAGGCCACCTCCTCATCCGGGGCGACGAGCGGGCCGATCTTCGCGCCTTCGCGGCACTGACGGACCGTGGCGAAGCCTTCGGTCTCGCCCTTTGCGTCGTAGAGATAGGTCTTGCGCTGCGCGTTGTTCCTGAACCAGGCGGACAGATAGGCGGGCTTGCGCCAGCCGCAGGCATCGGCTTCGCGGTCGACAAGCTCGTCGATATCCTCCTCACGTGCCGCGCGCACGCCGCCATACAGCACGCCTTGCAGCTTGCCGCTGAAACGCGTCGTGCCACCGGCATGGACGAAGCCCGATTTCTCATAGTTCGCCTGTTGATCGGCGACGCCGTCCAGGCCCACCGTGCGCCCGCCTGCGTGGGCCAGCGCGTGCTGCCACAGCGCCAGACCGATGCCCTGGCCACGATACTCCGGCCGGCAGAGATAGAGCCCGAGAAAGGCGAAGTCGTCGCTGTGGTTGACGACCGATATGGCGGCGACCGCCTGGGTGGCATTGGTGGCGACGAAGAAGCCGGCAGGATCTGCGGCGAAGAAGGCGGCCGCATCCTCCAGCCCTGGGTTCCAGCCCTCCGCCGCCGCCCAGTCCAACACCCCGGCGAGTTCGTCCTGCGTCATGGCGCGATGTTCGATGGTCATGCGTCTGCGGCTCCGGAAAGCGAGATGGCCTGACACATCAGGAGGCATCGGTGCCATGAAGCCAAGCCTTCTGATGGCCGGCCAGTCGCCGCGCCCCCGCCCGGTTTCCCCGTCTCGGGAGGCGATCCGAGGCTGCCGCGGTCCTATCGGGCGATATGGTGACCAGCATCGCGGCGCCGGCTGACCCGACCGCGGTTAGGCCACCGGCTTGCGGTAGTTCACGACGCGCATTGCAACCCAGAATTGTCTGGACAGTGCTCGGCACCCGATCTCATGCTGCGGAAGAGAGTTCCAAATGTCCTCGTGAGTTCACCCGGAGAGACCCATGCTCATCCAGACAGCACGCCAGGGCGCCTTTGCCGCGCTTATGGGCGCCGTCCTGGTCGCGCACCCCACCGCGACCTGGGCCGAGACGCCCGCCGACACGTTGGTGATCGCCGACAAGATCGACGACATCGTCTCGCTCGACCCCGCCGAAAGCTTCGAGTTCTCGGGCAACGACCTGCTCAACAACGTCTACGACACGCTGGTCGAATTGGACCCGTCAAACCTGGGCCCCTTGGTGCCCGGCATCGCCGAAAGCTGGTCGCTGGCGGATGACGGCGTCACCTACACCTTCACGATCAAGGAGGGGCTGACCTTCCACTCGGGCAATCCGGTCCGGGCCGAGGACGCGGCGTTCTCGCTGCAGCGCGCCGTCAAGCTCGACAAGACACCGTCCTTCATCCTGGACCAGTTCGGTTTCACGGCCGAGAACGTGGACGAGAAGATCACCTTTGAGGGCAACACGCTCACCATCGTGACCGACAAGCCCTATGCGCCGTCGTTCTTCTATAACTGCCTGACCGCTGTCGTCGCCTCGGTCGTCGACAAGGAGGTCGCACTCGCCAACGCGGTCGACGGCGACTTCGGCTATGAGTGGCTGAAGACCAATACAGCGGGCTCGGGTGCCTATAGCCTGCGCAGCTTCAAGCCCTCCGAGAGCTACATCCTGGAAGCGAACGACGGCTACTGGCGCGGCACCCCGGCGATGACGCGCGTCTTCCTGCGCCACGTCCCGGAACCGTCCACCCAGCGCCTGCTGCTGGAGAACGGCGATGTCGATATCGCGCGCAAACTGACGCCTGTGGATATCGAGGGCATCAGCGGCAATGCCGACCTGACGGTGACCGACGAGGTGCGCGGGCGGATCATGTATGTCGCCCTCAACCAGCAGGTCGAGCCGCTCGACAACCCCAAGGTGATCGAGGCGCTCAAGTTCCTGATCGACTATGAGGGTATGTCGTCGACCTTCCTGAAGGGGCAGTACAAGACGCACCAGGCGTTCCTGCCCCAGGGCTTCCTGGGCGCGCTGACCGAGACGCCCTACAGCCTGGATGTCGAGAAAGCGAAGGCGTTGCTGGCCGAGTCCGGTGTCGGCGCCTTCGACGTGACGATCTTCGTGCGGAACGACCAGGACCGGCTGGAGATGGCGCAATCCTTCCAGAACACGCTGGCCCAGGCCGGGATCACCGCAACGCTGCGGACCGGAACCGGCAAGGAGATCCTGGGCGAGTACCGCGCGCGCAAGCACGAGATCTATCTCGGTGCCTGGGGCCCGGACTATCCCGACCCCCACACCAATGCCGATACCTTCGCCCGCAATCCCGACAACTCGGACGGGGCAGGGCTGACCGGCATCCTGGCCTGGCGCAACGCCTGGCCCGCGACCGAGGTCAACGACATGACCGACGCGGCCGTGCTGGAGAAGGACACCGACGCCCGCGCGTCGATGTATCTCGAGATCCAGCGCCTGCATCAGCAGGCATCGCCTTTCGCGCCGATGTTCCAGCTGATCGAACAGGTGGCGGCCAACAAGGCGGTGCAGGGTTTCTCGGCCGGCGGCTCGATCCACTCGGCCTTCTATTGGTCGGTCACGAAGTGACGCGCCACGGTGGCGGCACTTCCTGCCGCCCCCATCGCGGGCCGGGGCGGCGCTGCCGCGCCTCGGCCCTCGCCTTGGCGATGGCCGGCGCTCTCGTCGCTCGCGTGAGCGCCGGCCATCGATGAGCGATGCCGCGCCGCATGACGGGGTCCGCGCGACGGCCCCACGACTGGCCGGGATCCGCATCATCCATCTCCTCCGCAGTGGCCTCGGCCTGGTCGCCACGCTGGCGCTGACCTTTCTGGGCCTGCTGCTCGTCACCTTCGTCATCGGCCGGGTGATCCCCATCGACCCCGTGCTTGCCGTGCTCGGCGAGCGCGCCACGCAGGCGCAGTACGACGCCGCCCGCGAGGCCATGGGCCTGAACGAGCCGATCTGGTGGCAATTCCTGCTCTATGTCCGCGATGCGCTCAGCGGCGATTTCGGCACCTCGCTGCTGACCGCCAAGCCGGTGTTGGAG
>JBCCSW010000254.1:0-6192 GCA_039199465.1 Pseudomonadota bacterium | reverse complement strand
GGGCGACGGGGTGTCGGATATAGACATCCATGAGTTGATCGCCTTCCACCGCTCCCACGGCAAGCTGGCGACGATCACCGCCGTCCGGCCGCAGGCGCGCTATGGCCATATGCGCTTCGACGGCGACCGCGTTACGGCCTTCGAGGAGAAGCCGCAGACGGCCGAGGGCTGGATCAACGGCGCCTTCTTCGTGCTGGAGCCTCAGGTGTTCGATTACATCGAGGGCGACATGGTGATGTTCGAGCATGCGCCGCTGATGAACCTCGCCCGTGACGGCCAGCTCATGGCGTATCGCCATACCGGCTTCTGGGCCGCGATGGACACGCTGCGCGACAAGCACGTGCTTGAGAAGATGTGGGACAGCGGCGAGCGCCCCTGGGCCACCTGGAACCGGCAGGAGGCGGCCTGATGCGTGTCCTCGTCACCGGAAGCGCCGGCTATATCGGCACCGTCCTGACCCCGATGCTAGAGGCCAAGGGGCACGAGGTCGTCGGCCTCGACACCGATCTCTATCAGCGCTGCCATTTCCAACCGGGCGGCGCGATGCCGGTTCTGCGCACGATCCGCAAGGACGTGCGCGAGGTCGAGGTCGCGGATTTCATCGGCTTCGATGCCGTGCTGCATCTCGCGGCGCTCTCGAACGATCCGCTCGGCGACTTCCGCCCCTCGGTGACCGAGGCGATCAACTACGAGGGCACCATGCGCGTCGCCCGGATGGCCAAGGCGGCGGGTGTCGAGCGCTTCGTGTTCTCCTCATCGTGCTCGAACTACGGCGCCAGCGGGTCGTCGGACTTCATCGACGAGACGGCGGCGTTCAATCCGGTCACGCCGTATGGCGAGAGCAAGGTGAGCTCGGAGCTTGGCCTCACCACGCTGGCCGATGACCGTTTCACGCCGGTCTTCCTGCGCTCCGCCACAGCCTATGGCGTCAGCCCGCGGATCCGCTTCGACCTGGTGCTCAACAACCTAGTCGCCTGGGCGGTGACGACCGGCAAGATCCACATGAAGTCCGACGGCACGCCGTGGCGGCCGATCACGCATATCGAGGATATCTCGCGGGCCTTCGTGGCGGCCATGGAGGCGCCCGCCGACGTCGTGCACTGCGAGGCATTCAATGTCGGCGTGACCGAGCACAACTATCAGATCCGCGAATTGGCGCAGATCGTGGCGGATGTGGTGCCGGGCTGCGAGGTGAGCTTCGCCGACGATGCCGGCCCGGACAAGCGCAGCTATCGCGTGAACTGCGACAAGATCCGTCGGGTGTTGCCGGCGTTCGAGCCGCAGTGGAGCCCGCAGCTGGGTGCCGAGAGCCTCTACAAGGCCTATACCGAGCAGGGCCTGACGCTGGAGGAGTTCGAAGGGCCCCGCTACCAGCGCATCGGCCATATCAAGCATCTGATCCAGAGCAAGATCCTGGATCACGACCTGCGCCACCAGATCAGCGCTGGCGCCGCAGGGGGCATGGTGGCGGACGCCGCGATCACACCGGGCTTCGAGGCGGATGCGGCGAAGGTGTGCTGCGCGACCTGCGATCATGTCGGCCTGAAGCCGATCATCGATATGGGGCTGATGCCCCGCTCGGACGGCCTGCTGGACAGGAACGCCTTGGCCCGGCGCGAGTCGCTGGTGCCACTGCGTGTCGGCTTCTGTCCCGAGTGCTCTCTGGTGCAGCTGTTGGAGACGCGCCCGGCCGAGGAGATGTTCGGCGACGACTACTTCTACTTTTCCTCGTTCTCGGACGATCTGCTGGAGCATTCGCGTAAGAACGCGCTTGAGCTGATCGAGATGCGCGATCTCGGCGCCGACGACCTGGTGGTCGAGATCGCCTCGAATGACGGCTACATGCTGAAGAACTTCAAGGAAAAGGGCGTCGGCGTGCTCGGCATCGACCCGTCGAGCCAGCCGGCCAATGCCGCGCGCGAGAAGGGGATCGAGACGGTCGTCGACTTCTTCGGCACGCGCGTCGCGGGCGAGCTGCGCGACGCCGGCCGCCGGGCGGACCTGATCATCGCAAACAATGTCGTGGCCCATGTCGCCGATCAGAACGACCTGGTCGCCGGCATGGCGACGCTGCTCGCCGACGATGGCATGGTGGTGGTCGAGTTCCCCTATGTGCGGGACATGATCGACTTCATCGAGTTCGACACGATCTATCACGAGCACCGCTGCTACTTCTCGGTGGGCTCGGCCAAGGCGCTGTTCGCGCGGCACGGTCTCTATCTGAACGACATGCGCCGTGTCGCCGTCCATGGCGGCTCGCTTCGCCTGTATTTCGGCAAGACCGACGAGCCGTCGGCGGCGGTTACCGCGATCCTCGAGGAGGAGCGGTCGCTGGGCCTGGATCGCTACGAGTACTATCGCGATTTCGGTCAGAGGGTCGCCGAGTTCCGCCAGAAGGCGCGCAAGCTGCTGGGCGAGCTGAAGGCCGAGGGGCTGCGCATCGCGGCCTATGGTGCCGCGGCAAAGGGCACGATCATGCTCAACTTCCTGGGCGTGGGTGAGCGGACGATCGAATACGCGGTCGATCGAAACTCGCACAAGCAAGGCAAGTACATCCCCGGCGTTCGCGTGCCGATCGACGCGCCGAGCCGCCTGCAGGATGACCGGCCGGACTATGTGCTGGTGTTGCCGTGGAACTTCCGCGACGAGATCATCCGACAGCAGCAGGATTTCCTGGCCGCCGGCGGCAAGTTCGTGGTGCCCATTCCCGAGCTGGAAATCGTATCGGCATGACCGTGAAAAGCGTGTGCCCCGCCTGTGCGGGGACCGCTCTGACCGAGATCTACCGCTTGGACGGGATCCCTGTTCAGAGCTGTATTCTGTTGGACAGCGAGGAGGAGGCTCTGGCCTTTCAGCGCCATGACATGGTGCTGACGGTCTGCGCCGATTGCGGGCTGCTGTTCAACCGGGTGTTCGAGTTGGAGAATGTCGACTATGCGTCGACGACCGAGGAGAGCCAGCACTTCTCGGGCACGTTCAACCGCTTCGCCACCGACCTTGTGGCCGAGATCGCCTCGACCGTCGATCTGGCCGGCAAGCGAACGCTGGAGGTCGGCTGCGGCAAGGGCGATTTTCTGCAGGAAATGGTACGCCAGACCGGGACCGAGGGCATCGCCGTCGATCCCGGCTTCATTCCCGAGCGGCTGGGCGTCAACGGCCACGCCATCGAGGTCAGGCGCGAGTATTTCGACCCGGACCGGATCACCGTGCCCGTGGACTATCTGGTGTGCCGGCATACGCTCGAACACATCCCCGACGTCGATGCGTTCATGAGCGATATCGCCTCGGTCGCGACGCGCAAGGACGGTGTCGGGATCTTCTTCGAGACGCCCGACGTGCGCCGTGTGCTGGCTGAGGGGGCGTTCTGGGACATCTATTACGAGCATTGCTCGTATTTCACGCTTGGCTCGCATGCCCGCGCATTCCGGCGCAACGGGCTGGATGTGACGCGGCTCTACCTCGCCTATGACGACCAGTACATCATCCAGTATGCCGATGTCGGGCAGGGCGGCACGCCGCTGCCGGAGGAGGACGATCTGGACGATGTGCTGGCGCTTGCCGCCGCCTTCCCGGCCCGCGTGGCCGAGATCCGCAACTATTGGCGCGATTTCGTCGTCGAGCGTCATGCCGCCGGCAAACGGGTGGCGACCTGGGGCAGCGGGTCGAAGGGCGTCTCGTTCCTGACCTCGAACGGTCTGGGTGAGGAGGTCGCGCAGACCGTCGACGTGAACCCGTTCAAGCAGGGCAAGTACCTGCCGGTGACCGGGCATTGCGTGGTCGCGCCCGAGGCGCTGGTCGAGGCGCCGCCCGACACGGTGATTGTGATGAACCCGATCTATCTGAAGGAGATCGGCGCCCAACTCGCGGATCTCGGCCTAAACCCGGAACTGGTGGCGGTATGAGCCTGGCCGATTGTCCGCTCGGCACACGCTCTGCCCCGGTGCCGGTGTTTCGCTTCGAGGCGATGCCGGTGCTGTGCAATCAGCTATGGCCCGATCGCGAGACCGCGCGTGCGGCTCCAGTGGGCGACCTCGACCTGGCGTTCTGCCCAGAAACCGGCCTGATCTGGAACCGCGCCTTTGACCCTGCGCTGATGCAGTACACCGAGGGTTACGAGAACGCCCTGCATTTCTCGCCCCGCTTTCGCGATTTCGCCGACGCGCTGGCCCGGCGGCTGATCGATACCTATACGCTGAGCGGGGCCGAGGTGGTCGAGATCGGCTGCGGCGACGGCCATTTCCTCGGCATGTTGCTGGAGCGCGGCGTCGGCCGCGGCCGCGGCTACGACCCGAGCATGTCCGAACAGGACGCGCGCGCCGCCTCGCGGCCCGGGCTGGACATCGTGACCACCTATTTCGGCCCCGACACGCTGGGGGACGCGGGCGACTTCAAGGCCGTGATCTGCCGTCATGTCCTGGAGCATATCGACAGCCCCATCGCCTTTATGAGCGAGATCCGCCGGGCGATCGGCACGCGCGATGTCGTCGTGTATCTTGAGGTGCCGAACGCCAGCTGGATGCTGCAAGAGGCCTCGATCTGGGACGTGATCTACGAGCATGTCACCTATTGGACGCCGCCGGCGATGGAAACGCTGCTGAGGCGGAGCGGTTTCAAGCCGGTCTCGATCAGCTCGGGCTTCGGCGATCAGTTCCTGATGGTCGAGGCGCAGCCGGCCGAGCCGGAGCCGGACTGGCTGCCCGATGATCTGAGCGCGGTCGAGGCGGGTGCCCGACGGCTCGGCGCCGTCGCAGAGGACACGCTGACGACCTGGCGTGCCCGGCTGGATGAGGCGAAAGGGCCCGTCGTGCTTTGGGGGACCGGGTCGAAGGGGATCACCTTCATCAACTGCATCGGCGCCCCGGGCGACGTCATCACCGGCTGCATAGATCTCAACACGCGCAAGCATGGCTCTTTCGTGCCCGGCGCGGGCGTCGAAGTGCACGCGCCCGAGGGGTTGGCCGCGCTCGACCCGGAACTGGTGCTAATCGCGAATGCCAATTACCGCGACGAGATTGCCGACACGGTGCATGCCTTGGGTCTTAGTCCCGCGTTTGAGACTATTGCCGGGTGAGGTCCTTCGGTGTTTCAACCCTCTGAGGGCTGCGTCTCGCCGCTCTCCTTATCCGGCGAACCGATCCGAAAGCCAATTCCTGACCGACATCGAGTATCGCCTGAGTTTCCGGCGCAAGGTTGGCTTTTGCTTCGGCTGATTTGACTTTGGGAACGGCCGATCGGGTACCGGGCAATCGAGAAAGCGGCAGAGCGGCTCCCAGGACACCGGCCGGGAGAAGTCCATTTCGAGCAGCTTTCCCGGCCGATCCGAGAAGTACTGGCGGACACGCTGATTGTGTTCGCGATAGACGCGACGATAGCGTTCCTCATTGCCGAGGGGAGCCGCTGCATCCTCACCGTAAACGAGCGCCTGCATCACATCGGCGTTGTTGCCGAAATGGCCAAGAATGCTGGACCACCACGCGTCCTCATCGCGGACGCTTAGCACGAATTTGGCGTCAGGGAATGCCTTATCAAGTTCGCGATAAAGCAGCGGCCATGGCATGTCTTGGACCGCATCGACCGTCCGCGCCCGCGCAAGTCCCAATGAAACATAGCGCGCTTGAAGCTCGGCCAGCGACAGCTTCCGGCCGTAAACGCTCGCCACGGTAAAGCCGAGCATTTGAAGCGCGGACTCGAGCGAAGTTGTGCCGCTCTTCTGAAAACCCACGCAGAAGATCTTCATCGGCGCCTCATCCGTCCGTCCGATCGGCGCTAGAGTGCACCGCGTCGGGGCGATCCCCAACCGATGATCCGCGAAAGCTGTGTGTGCACGATACCAAGCCAGGGCTTTGGCATTCTCGGCGCCAAGCGGACGGCGCGCAGCATGCAGAGGATCGCCGCGCGCTTCTTGCCAAGCTTGAAAAGATAACGCCCCGCGGTAAACAATCTGGCGGCATGCGCCTTTCGGTCCTTACTGAAGAGATCGGCGTGCTTCCTCAGAATAATCAGAAACGACAGGGCCTTGCTGCGCATCCGGCGGTGAATGCTGTCGTTGGAGATATAGGCGACGACGACGGGCTTGGGTAGATGATAGATCGGCGCCACGGTCGACAGCCGGATCATGTATTCCCAATCGTTATTACACGGAAGGCGAGTGTCGAAACCACCAACACGCCGCGCCACATCAGCCCGTATCAT
>JBCCSW010000253.1:0-6194 GCA_039199465.1 Pseudomonadota bacterium | reverse complement strand
GGGCAGCGCGCCCGCCGCAGTCTGAACGCTGTCGGGGGCGTAGCGGGCGCCGGCCGGATGGCGGAACAGGGCCGCGTCGACCTCCATCGAGCGGCGGAGCGGTCCCGGTTCGCGCAAGCCCGACAGCAGGCGTTTCGCCGTCAGGCGAAGGCCGAGATCCAAAAGCGGTGGCGGCACCAGCCCCGGCAGCCAGGGCAGCGGCACGGCGGCGGTATCGGGCAGCGCCGCGCCCAAGCCTGCCCAAGGCAGCGTGAGGCCGCCGTTCAGATCGCTGCCTGCCGTCTGGTCCGAACCGGTCGGCTGCGGCCCGCCGCTCACGCGGCGCTGCGCGACGCGGCGTGGCGACGCTCCACCGCGTCCCAGATCGCAGCAGCGGCGTTGATGCCGGAGAAGCGCTCCAGTTCCTGAATGCCCGTCGGCGAGGTCACGTTGATCTCGGTCAGCATGCCACCGATGACGTCGATGCCGACGAAGATCAGACCCCGTTCGCGCAGGATCGGGCCGAGCCGTGTGCAGATCTCGATGTCGCGGTCGTCCAGCGCCGAGGCCTCGGCCCGGCCGCCGACATGCATGTTCGACCGCGCCTCGCCCGCCTGAGGGACGCGGTTGATGGCGCCGACCGGCTCACCATCGACCAGGATCACGCGCTTGTCGCCCTCGACCACGGCCGGCAGGTAGGCCTGCGCGATCAACGGCTCTCGCGAGAGGCCGGCGAACATCTCGTGCAGCGAGGCGAGATTGCTGTCGCCCGGCGTGATCCGGAACACGCCCGCGCCGCCATTGCCGTAGAGCGGCTTCACGATCATGTCGCCGTGGCGTGCCCGGAAGGCCTTCAGGTCATCCAGGCCCCGCGCGATCGCCGTCGCCGGCATCAGGTCGACGAAATCGAGGACCATGAGTTTTTCCGGGCTGTTGCGCACCCAGAAGGGATCGTTGACCACCAGCGTCGCGGGGTGCAGCCGCTCCAGCAGATGCGTGTTGGTGATATAGGCCATGTCGAAGGGCGGGTCCTGGCGGAGCCAAACGACGTCGACCGAGGCGAGGTCGCGGGTCTCCCGCGGACCGATAGTGAAGAAGTCGTGCTTTTGCGCGCGGACCTCGAGGGTGGAGCCGCTGGCCGTCACGCGCCCCTCCGACCACACCAAGTCGGGCGCGTGATAGTAGAACAGGCGATGGCCCCGCGCCTGCGCCTCGACGGCGAGGCGGAAGGTGCTGTCGGCGAACGGGTCAACGCCGCCGATGGCGTCCATCTGGAAGGCGACGTCGAGGCCCATGCGCTCGCTCCCGGCAGATGTTGTCGCCGGCCTGATGGACCGGCTTCGTTGCGCCGGCCTGACGCCACGCTCGGCCAGCCAGATATAGCGTCGAGCGCCGGGCGCTAGCTTTCGCCAGCACCCGACATGCAACCCTTGCCGGCGCCGCGCCGCGCTAGGTGGCGCAGGGAGACGATTGCCCAAGCGCGCCGCCGCAGGGTGCCGGAACGGCGGCGCTGGCTGGCTGCGTCAACGAACGGCGGTGGTCGCCGCGTCCGCGCGCCGGTCGTCAAGGCTGCGGCGCGGGTCGTCCAACAACAGGATATGGCTCACCACACGCTCGACACCGTCCGTCGCCCTGGCATGGTCGACGATACGTTGCAGCTCGCCAGTGGATCGGGCGAGGCCGGTCAAATGGACGACACGCTCTACCGTCTCGACATTGATGTTGCGCGCGGCAACCTGGCTGTCGAGGACGAGCGCCGATCGCACCGATGTGGAGATGCCGACATCGCGCCAATAGGCGACGACGCCCGCGTCCTCGGCCACCGTTAGTTCGTTGGCCAATGCACGCACCCCGACCGCCGTCCAGGCGATGCGTTCGGCTTCCAGCCGATCCTCGCGGGTCGGCACGCTTCCCGTCAGCAGCACACGACCCTCGACCACATCGACCGACACGTCGCGGAACAGGCGCCCCGAATGCTGGCCGAGCCGCGTTTCGATCGACAAGGCCGTTTCGGTGTCGCCCAGCGCCTCCATGGTCGAACGTTCCTGCCAGACTGACGTGGCGACCGTGGCCCCAGATCCGACCACGATCGCCGGTCCGCACCCGGCGACGCCAGCCGCCAGAGCGGCCACAAATACGATCTTTGCGCGCCGTTGGCAGACCAACGACGACACACCAGTGCCCGCCCGTTTGGGCGGGTCTCCAACGATGTTCATAACTGCTCTCCGCCTCAGTCCTGCTCGCCTGTGCGGGCATTCCTGACGATGCTCACCCTGCCCTCGGCATCGACGATGGCGACGTCGAAGCGGGCGCATCGCATGATGCCCGTCTGTTCGGCGTGTCGCAGGATATAGTGAGATGCCGCTTGCTCCAAGCGCTTCCACTGCGCGGGTGAGACCGGGTCGTCATGCAGCGGGCCCTTGCGGCGCTTGACCTCAACAAAGACCAGCGTCGCGCCCTCCAAGACGACGATGTCCAGTTCGCCGCCGCCGATGGAAAGACGCTTTTCCAGGATCTCGGCGCCTGCGGCTCGGTAGAGGCGCGCCGCCGCATCTTCCGCGCAGCACCCGGCAAGTTGATCCAGGCGACCCTGGCGCTGTCGGCGCGGATCGATGCGTCGACCGGCGTTTGGGACGGGCAGCCGTCGAACGTTGCCACGGCCCGACGGCCGCAGTTGGACGATTTCGCGCGGAGCCGGCGGTGAAAGCGGCGCCGTGAGGGGCACCGCGCAAGGGACAGCAGCGATCCGAGATACCTGTCGATCGTCGCCCATTGCCCTACCACGCGCGCTCCGCGTGACCGGGTATCGCCGATTATCCCTAACGCTTCCCCAACACGCGCGCCCGCTCAAGTGCCCGCGCGTAGATCTGCCGCCGTGGCAGGCCCAATACCGCCGCCACCGCCGCCGCCGCATCCCGCGTCGTCTCATAGGCCAGGCGCGCATCGATCGCTGCGTCGATTTCGGCGTCGCTCGGGGCCTCCGCGACGAGCGGCGGGCCCAAAACCAGGACGATCTCGCCCTTCGGCGCACCCTCGTGTGCGAGGGTCTCCGCAAGCGTGCCAAGCGTCATGCGGCGCACCGTCTCGAAGCGCTTCGTCAGTTCCCGCGCCAGGGCGACGTCGCGCGCTGCACCCAGGATGCGCGCCATGTCGGCAACGCTGTCGACCACGCGATGCGGGCTCTCGAACAGGATCAACGTGGCCGGCACCGCCGCGAGCTCGGACAGGAAACGGCGTCGGCTCCCGCTCTTCGACGGTGGAAAGCCCGCGAACAGAAAACGGTCACTCGGCAGCCCCGACACCGCGAGCGCCGCGAGTGCGGCCGACGGGCCGGGCAGCGCATGGACCGCAACATCCTCGGCGATCGCCGCGCCGACCAGGCGGAAACCGGGATCGGCGACCAGCGGCGTGCCTGCGTCCGAGCAGTAGGCGACCGCCCTGCCCTCGGCCAGCAGGCGCATCAACCGCGGCCGCGCCTCGGCGGCATTGCGGTCGTGATAGGCGATCATCGGCCGATCCGCGCGGGCGATGCCGTGCATCTCCATGAGCCTCATCGTCACGCGCGTATCTTCCGCAGCGATAGCGTCGCAGCCGGCCAGCGTGTCGAGGGCGCGCAGGGTGATGTCGCGGGCATTGCCGATCGGGGTCGCCACAAGGTGCAGACCGGGCAGGATGGCCGCGCGCCTCGCCGGCCCGCGACCCGTGCTGCCGTTTACGTCGGGACCGGCCGCGTCACCGTCGCCAGCATCCCGACCCTCGTGCCGTTGCCGCGCCATCGCCCTCCCCCTCTTGCCGCGCCGCGGCACCATGTCCGGCCGAACCGGGTCCGCGATCGGCCGGGTGCCGGCCCCGTCCGTTTACAATTAAGCCCGTCGATGCAAGGTTCCGCGTCATTGGTTCACCCCAGGACGCCTGTCGATGAGGTCGGGATGCACGCGCACGCCACCGAAGGCCAGGATACGTCTCCGGTCCAGCATCAGAGGAGCGCTTTTGGCGGGCTCATCGCGGCGTGGCGGCGGATCGCGAGGCGCGGACTAGGTGCGGCATGCCTCGTCGCCGCGGCCGCGCTCGCGGCCTGCGGGACGACCCAGACACGCACGGTATCGGCGCCCGTGCAGCCGTTCGACACGCCGGCGCCGCCTGAACCCCGGGCAGCGCCGACGGGTCCGGTGACGCTGGCGCTGCTGGTGCCGCTGGGCGCCGCCCAGGAACGCGTCGCCGCGGATGCCCAGGCGATCGTCAATGGTGCGCGTATGGCCCTGTCCGATGCCGCCGTCCGGCGTCTGACCATGAGCGTCCACGATACCGGTGGTACCGCTGCGGGCGCCCGCGTCGCCGCCGAACGCGCGGTCGCCGGTGGCGCCGATGTCATCCTGGGCCCGCTGTTCGCCCAAAGCGCCAGCGCCGTCGCGCCGATCGCCGAGCGCGAGGGTATCGCTGTTCTCTCGTTCTCCACCGACACCAACGTGGCCGGGCCGCCGGTCTGGGTCACCGGCTTCACGCCCGAGGCGCAGGTCGACCGCATCTTCGGCTACGCCTCGCGTCAGGGTATCCGCCGGGTCGCGGTCTACGCGCCCGACGTGCCCTATGGCGCCGCAGCCTTGCGCGCGGTCGACGGGGCCGCGGCGCGGCACGGCATCGTGATCGTCGCCGAGAGCCGCTATCCCCGCAGCTTCCAGGACATCCAGCGCACGGCCCGCCTGTTCGTCGAGGACGCGACCGCCGGCGGGGCCGAGGCAATCCTGCTGCCGGATTTCGGCCAGGGCCTCACCACCGCCTCGAGCTTCATCGACTTTCTCGGCATGCCGCAGCCGGGAACGCGCTATCTCGGCCTCGGCCAGTGGGAGGCCGGCACCACGCTGCGCGAGCCGACGCTGCAGGGTGGCTGGTTCGCAGGCGCCGATGCGGCGGCGCTCGACGCCTTCGCCAGCGATTACGTCGCCCGCTACGAGCAACGCCCGCCGTTCACCGCCGTGCTTGGCTTCGACGCCGCTTCGATCGCCGCCGAGCTTGTGCGCGATAGCCAGGGCGCGGGCGGCGGCGACCCGTTCTCGCTGACAGCGCTCACGCGGGAGACGGGTTTTCGCGGGGCGGTCGGCGCGGTCAGGCTCAATCCCGACGGTACGACGACGCGCGGGCTGGCTGTGCTGGAGGTCGGCAACCGGGAGTTCACGCTGCTGGAAGGCGCGCCGGCACGGCTTGGAGCGGGCTTCTGAGTACGTCGCCGACCGAGCCGCATCACGCGCGCAGCGCCGGGCCCAAGGCTGGGGCGCACTCAGGGCCCAGCGCCGGACGCAGCGAACTGGCGATGACGCGAAACGCCGTCCAACCCGTCGATATCGACCGGCCAGGCATGGCCCAGGCGTCGGGAGCGTTCGGGCTCACCGACGGGTTCGACGACGATGCACCCAGCTTCGGTGGCCTCGGCAACATGATCCTGCCGCCCGACGCCATCGCCAGCCACGCAGGGGTGATCGATGCGATCGACGGCATCGTCGCGCAGCACGACGGCGAGGCACGGCGCAATGCCGTCATCGCGCTCCTCTCCAGCACATGGGAGGACGCGCGGGCGCGCGTGACGACGGCGCTCCACGATCGGCCAGGCGCAGGACTGCGCGCGGCGCGGGCCTATGCCCATGCCACCGACATCGTCGTCGCAGGCGCCGTGCACCACGTGATCAAGCACCTTCACCCGGCACCGGTGCGCACCCAGGGCGAGCGATTGTCGATCATCGCCGTCGGCGGCTATGGCCGCGGCGAGATGGCGCCGTTCTCGGATGTGGACCTGCTGTTCCTGACGCCGCTCCGCCGCACCGCCTGGGCCGAGAGCGTGGTCGAGACCCTGCTCTATCTGATGTGGGACCTGAAGCTGAAGATCGGCCAGTCGACCCGCAGCATCGCCGAAAGCCTGCGGTATGCCGGCGAGGACTGGACGATCCGTACCAACCTGTTGGAAATGCGGCTTGTCGCCGGCGATACCGAACCGTTCGAGACCCTGTCGGCACGCCTCTGGAACGACCTGTTCCTGAAGACCGGCCCGCAATTCGTTGCCGCCAAGCTGGCCGAGCGCGACCGCCGCCACGAGCGTCACGGCGGCTCTCGCTATCTTCTCGAACCCAACGTCAAGGAGGGCAAGGGCGGCCTGCGCGATCTGCAGACGCTGCACTGGATCTCGCGCTATCTCTATCGGGTCGACAAGGCCTGGGAGCTCTGCC
>JBCCSW010000252.1:0-6216 GCA_039199465.1 Pseudomonadota bacterium | reverse complement strand
CCTGCGGCAGCCGCGAAACAGCATTGCGCGCAATCGCGACGAGGCCTTTGCCGTGGCTCGGTCGGTGGGCTATCCGGTGGTCATTCGTCCCTCCTACGTCCTTGGTGGCCGGGCGATGGAGATCGTGCGCGATGATGCCGGGTTGGACCGCTATATCCGCGAAGCGGTAGTGGTCTCGGAAGGCGCGCCGGTCTTGATCGACGGCTATCTTGCCGGCGCGGTCGAGGTCGATGTCGATGCGCTGAGCGACGGCGACAGCGTGCATGTCGCCGGCGTGATGGAGCATATCGAAGAGGCCGGCGTGCATTCCGGCGACAGCGCCTGCGTCCTGCCGCCCCATACCCTGACGCCCGAGACGGTCGAGGAACTGGCCCGCCAGAGCGAGGCGATGGCCGACGGGCTCGGCGTGCGGGGTCTCATGAACGTGCAGTTCGCGATCAAGGACGGCACGATCTACGTGCTTGAGGTCAATCCCCGCGCCTCGCGCACCGTGCCCTTCGTGGCGAAGGCGACCGGCGTGCCCGTGGCCGCGATCGCGGCGCGCATCATGGCGGGCGAGGCGCTCAAGGACTTCGACCTGCCCGACCCCAACACCGACCATGTCTCGGTCAAGGAGGCGGTGCTGCCCTTCGCGCGCTTCCCGGGCGTCGATACCATTCTCGGCCCCGAGATGCGCTCGACCGGCGAGGTCATGGGGCTGGACAGAACCTTCCCCCGCGCCTTCCTGAAATCGCAGCTCGGCGCCGGCGCCCCCCTGCCGACGGTCGGCCGCGCCTTCGTATCGGTACGCGATGCCGACAAGGACGCGATCCTGCCCGCGGCGCGCATCCTTGAGCGGCAGGGCTTCGGCATCGTCGCGACCGACGGCACGGCCGCCTTCCTGGGCCAGGCCGGCATCGCGGTCGAGCGGGTCAACAAGGTCTATCAGGGCCGGCCGAACATCGTCGACCTGATGAAGAACGGCGAGATCACGCTGGTCTTCAACACGACCGAGGGCGCGCAGTCGCTAAAGGACAGTTTCGACATCCGCTCCACCGCGCTGTCGATGAAGATCAGCTACTACACGACCGCCGCCGGCGCTCTCGCCGCCGCCCGGGCGATCGAGGCGATGACCGAAGGCGATCTCGGCGTCATGCCGCTGCAGTCCTACGCGCGCCTGACCGCCTGACCGCCTGACCGCCTGACCGCCCGACCGCTGACCGGCGCGCCGGCGCGGCGCCGCTCGGTCTCAGCTTCCGATCAACTCATCTCAAGTGGGTGGTTCACGGGCGTCCCGGACCGACGCTTCGCCAGAACCCCGAAACGCAGGCGGTGCAGCCAACAGCGATCGGCGCCCGTCCTTAGGCAGCGCCTTGCGCTCTGCCGCCCGGACAGCCCGGATGAGCCGCCTCGCGATGATCCTGACGGTTCAGTTCATGTCGTCGCGACGTGCAAACGGTACTGACTCCTCCGCAACCATCGCGCGACGCGCCGCCACGACAGGTGCCCCGGCCGCCTCGCGATGATCGAGGGCTGAAGGGTCACGCCAGCGCCGAAGCCGCGAGCGTCAATGGACCCCGCGACGTCCATGGCGTCCAAGACGACGGCAACGCCTTGCATCCGTTCGTCAGCCGCGACGATCCGACGATGACCGCAATCGTCCGGACCCTGATGCAACCCACCCATTGATCCCAACCGACGCGAAGGCCGGGCCGGGTCAAGGATCGCGCCAGCGACGGGCGCAGCCCGCCCGTCCTTGACGCGGCCCGGCCTTCACCCACGCTGGACAAGAAGCCCCGCGGGCTTCTCCCCAGCCCAAAAATCCAGCGTTCACCAAGCACCGGAAGGGCGGCGGCAGCGTCCCCCGCCAACCGCTCTAGCCACCCGAGAAAGCGTCGCGGCGACCAGCCGCGACACCGCATGGTCCGACGGGATCAGTCCAGGAAGTCGGCCAGATCGCCGGGTCGCCGCGCGCCGAGCTGGCCCATGGTGATCGTCAGCTCCTCGCGCAGGACATGCATGGCGTGGTAGGCGCCCGCTTCGCCGAGACCGCCGACAGACAGGTAGAACGCCCGCCCGCCCATCACGAAATCGGCGCCCAGCGCGATCAGGCGCATGATGTCGAGGCCGCAGCGCACGGCGCCGTCGGCAATCAACGGATACTCCGGGCCGACGGCGGCTCGGATGCGCGGCAGCGCTTCGACGACCGAAGGCGCGGCGTCGATCTGGCGCGCGCCGTGGTTCGAGACCACCACCGCATCGGCGCCGATATCGCGGGCGGCGACAGCCTCCTCCGCAGAGATGATGCCCTTCACCACCAGCTTGCCCGGCCAGATCTCCCGATACCACTTCAGCTTCTCGGCGGTCACGCGCCCGTCACGGGCGTTCTGGAAGCCGAGCGACATCTCCGCGTTGGATTTGCCCTCGCCGAGATGGGGCACGATGTTCTCGAAGCGCGGATTGCCTTCGCGCGCGATGGCCAGGCACCAGGCCGGGCACTTCAGCGCGCGCAGCACCATCTTCGCATCCAGCCGCGGCGGGATACCGAAGCCGTTAGCAACGTCATGGTCGCGGCGCATCTTTTTCGGCACATCGACCGTGACGATCAGCGTCTCATAGCCGGCATCGGTGCAGCGCTTCAGGATGGCCCGGTTAATCTCGGGATCGGCCATGGGATAGAGCTGGTACCAGGCGTTCGGCCCGGCGATCCGCGCGATATCCTCAAGCGTCACCGTCGACACCGTCGACAGCGCGAAGGGCACGTCGAAGCTTCGCGCCGCCGCCGCCAGGAATTGCGGCGCGCGCGGCCAGATCACCCCGCCGAAGCCCACGGGCGAGACGCCGAACGGCATCGACCAGGACCGGCCCAGCATTTCGGTGCGCAGCTCGACCGGCCCGCCCATCTCGGCCAGATAGCGCGGCGTCAGCGTGACCTCGCTCAGGCGGGCACGGTTGCGGGCGACCCCGGCCTCCTCGCCGATGCCGCCCATCATGTAGTCCCAGCTGAACTTCGGGACGCGGCGCGCCGCGCGCGACGCCATGTAGGCGATCGACGGATAGCGCTGATCGAGTTTCTTG
This sequence comes from Pseudomonadota bacterium, assembly GCA_039199465.1. Taxonomy (GTDB): domain Bacteria; phylum Pseudomonadota; class Alphaproteobacteria; order Rhodobacterales; family Rhodobacteraceae; genus Thermohalobaculum. Next base: position 3,159 of record JBCCSW010000252.1, on the reverse strand, counting down.
TGATCGAAGCGCGACGGTTGCGGATCAGGTACTTTCAGCATGAACCAAGACTGCCGGTGGCGGCGCAATTCTGCAAGCGGTCGAGACCTTGCAGGCGCCTTCTTACCGTTCTACAGAATCGAGGCAGCAGCCGCGCCCGACCGGGCGCGGTTGGCTTTTTTCCGTTGCCGCGTCGTGACGAGACGGTGCCTCGGCGCCGAGCGGCGCGCCGTCGGCCACGCATGAGGAGGGACCTATGGAAAAGGTGCCCATGACCAAGCAGGGCTACAGGGCTCTGAACGACGAGCTCGGCGAGTTGAAGAATGTCGAGCGTCCGGCCGTGATCACGGCGATCGCCGAGGCGCGCGAACACGGCGATCTGTCCGAGAACGCCGAGTATCACGCCGCCCGCGAACGTCAGAGCTTTATCGAAGGCCGGATCAAGGAGCTCGAGGGCCTGATCAGCCGCGCCGACGTGATCGATACCTCGAAGATGACCGGTCCCACAGTGCGCTTCGGCGCCACGGTGCAGCTGGTCGACGAGGATACCGACGAGTAGAAGACCTATCAGATCGTCGGCGAGAACGAGGCCAACATCGAGCAGAACAAGCTGAACATGCGCTCGCCGCTGGCCCGCGCGCTGATCGGCAAGGACGAGGGCGACAGCGTCGAGGTGCAGACCCCGCGCGGCGCGCGCAGCTACGAGATCCTCAAAGTCTCCTACGCCTGACCGGCCCGGCCGGGCCCGCCCGCGACGGCTCGGCCCATCACGGCTCGGCCCGCGACGGCGCGCCGCGTGACGGGGCGACACGTGACGGGGCAACACGCGACGGGGCGACAAGAGACGGGGCGACAAGAGACGGGGCGGCCCGCTCGCCACACAGCCACCCTTTTGCGCCGTTCAGCGGATATCCCGCGGCGACAGGCGCATCGCCACCACCAGCGCACAGCCGGCGGCAAGCGCCGAAAGGCCGGCCGCCAGCCACCAGGCATAGGCCGGCGCGACCGCGTGCAGGGCGCCGGCGGCCAGCGTCGCGAGGGCCATGCCGATGCCCGAGGTGAGCCCCAGCAGCACGCCCTGACCGCTTGCCTGCAGGCGCAGCTCGATATGGCGCGCGACGAAGGCCATGGTCGCGAGATGGACCAGCCCAAAGGTCAGCGCGTGCATCGCCTGGAGCAGCCAGAGGCTCCATTCCGGGGGCCCAAGCGCCATCGCCGACCAGCGCAGGATGCCCGCAGCGGCGCCGAGCGCCAGCGCGGGCGCCGGGTCGAGCAGCACCACCCAGCGCCGCCCCGGGCCCAGCATCAAAACCGTCTCGGCAACCACGCCCGTCGCCCAGAGCGCGCCGATCACCTGGGGGCCGAGGCCTGCGCGACCAAGCTCGAGCGAGCCCAGCAGGTAGAAGCTGGCATGGGCCGCTTGCGCACAGGCGGCGGCGACGGCGAAGACCGCGAGCGGCGCGCTGGCGAACAGGCCCAGACCCTCGCGCCAGCGGGCGGTGTCGGGGCCGATGCTGCCGGGCGGTGCCCCGCCCCCGGGATGCACCAGGCCAAGACCCGCGGTCGCAAGGCAGGCCGCGACCAGCGTCCAGAGCGCGGCGTCCGACCCGAAGCTGCCGATCGCCCAGCCGACCGCCAGATTGGCGAGGAGGAACGCGATCGAGCCCACCGCCCGGACCTCCGCATAGGCGAAATCGTGGACGCGCGCGGCGCGCAGGCCCAGCGCCTCGCCCAGCGGGACGATCGGCGAAAGTGTCATCGTGACCAGCAGCGTCAGCGCCAGCAGCACGGGGCGCGTCTCGGCGAACAGATGCGCGGCGAAAACCGCTGCGGCGGCGATGCCGGCGACAGCCAGCGTCAGGCGCCGCACGGCATAGCGGTCGGCCAGCGCTGAGAAGAGCGCGTTCGCGGCGAGGCGGACGACCAGGCCCGCGCCGAGGAACAGCCCGATCTCGGCATCGTCGAGACCCCAATCCGACAGCCAAACCGGCCAGAACGGCAGATGCGCCCCGATCGCCGTGAAGATCGCGGCGTAATAGGCGGCGGTCAGGAGCTTTGCGCGCCCGCGCGTTGCACCGATGGCGGCGTCGCGGCGCGTGCCCGCTAGCGTCTCATCGGCGGCGGCGATCCGGCTGTCGGCGGGGTTCGGTCGGGTACGGCCGCCGCCGCTCACGCGAGGCCGAGGCCCGCATATGGGATAAAGCGCACCCGGTCGCCCTCGGCAATCTGGCGCGCGCCATCCGCCAATTCGACCAGCCCCACGGACCAGGACAGCCCGCCGACCAGGCCCGACCCTTCGGAATGGAACCGCTCGACCCGCCCGTCGGCGGCGATACGCGCGCGCAGGAACTCTCGGCGGCCGGGGCGTTTGGACATCGCGAAGGCGGCGGGCAGGTCATAGCCGGCCGGCGCCGTCCAGTGCCCGCCGGCCATGACCTCCAGCGCCGGACGGGCGAAGATCAGCGCGCAGACGAAGGCAGCGACCGGATTGCCGGGCAGGCCGAACAACGGTCGGCCCCGCCAACGCCCCAACGCGAGCGGCCGGCCAGGCTTCACCGCGATGCGCCAGGTCGCCAGCGTGCCCTCGTTCACCAAAAGCCGGCTGACATGGTCCTCGTCGCCCGAGGAGGCACCGCCGGTCGCGAGGATCACGTCGGCCCCCTCGGCACCCCGGTCGAGCGCGGCGCGCACCGCGTCGGCACTGTCAGGCGCGCAGCCCAGATCGACCGGCCGATGGCCGAGACGCGCGACCAGCGCGAGCAGCATCGGTCGGTTCGCATCGAAGATACCGGGCGCCGCCGGATCGGCCCCGGGCTGGATCAACTCGTCGCCGGTCGAGAGCACGCCGACCCGAAGCGGCGCCCGCACCTCGACGCTGGCGACGCCTGCCACGGCGAGGCGGGCGAGATCCTGCGGCACGAGGCGACGGCCTGCGCCCAGCAGCACGGCGCCCGCCTCGGCATCCTCGCCCGCCCGACGCACATTGGCGCCCCTCTTGCGCGGCGGTCGGAAGGCGAGATGGTCGGCGAACACCTCGGCTTCCTCCTGCAGCACGACGGTGTCGGCGCCGGCGGGCACCTCGGCGCCCGTCAGGATGCGCATTGCCTGACCCGCAGCCAACGCCCCCGGCGCGGGATGGTCGGCGGCGGCGCGCCAGGGGCTGAGCGTCAGGCTCACCGT
>JBCCSW010000251.1:0-6249 GCA_039199465.1 Pseudomonadota bacterium | reverse complement strand
TAGCTGCCGCCCTTCACCGTAGCGTCGTTGGCGACGACCATGACTTGCCGGCCATGCACCAGACCGACGCCCGCAATGACGCCCGCCGCCGGCGCATCGCCGTCATAGAGGCCATGCGCCGCGAACAGCCCGATCTCGAGGAACGGCGAGCCGGGATCGAGCAGCCGTTCGACCCGCTCGCGCGGGGCCATCTTGCCGCGCGCGCGCTGCCGTTCGCGGGCCGCTGGGCCGCCCCCCTCAAGCGCCGTTGCCGCAGCCGCGGCGACGACCTGTTCGCTATTGGCGAAGGCGGCGGCGTTGTCGCGGAACTGCGGGCTGGTGGGGCTGATTTGGCTCTGGATCCTGGTCATCGGCCGCTCGTGCTTGACGCTCGCGGCGGCCAGCCGGCCTAGGTCGGGCCGTCGAAGGCGTCCCGGCCGCCGAGCAGGGTATGGGGCTCGCGCAGTATGGTCGCCAGCGCGATGTTGAGGAAGAGCCGGCGCGCGGGCGCCGCCTTTGGGCCGATGGCTCGCGTTCAGGCGGTTTCCTTGAACAGCTCGCGGCCGATCAGCATCCGCCGGATCTCCTGCGTGCCCGCGCCGATCTCGTAGAGCTTGGCGTCGCGCAAGAGCCGCCCGGTCGGATAGTCGTTGATATAGCCATTGCCCCCCAGCGCCTGGATCGCCTATAGCGCCAGCTTGACCGAGCGTTCCGAGCTGTGCAGCAGGCAGCCGGCCGCGTCCTGCCGGGTCGTCCGTCCGTCGTCACAGGCCTTTGCGACCGCGTAGACATAGGCCCGGCTCGCATTCATGTCGGTGTACATGTCGGCGATCTTGCCCTGCATCAGCTGGAACTCGCCGATCGGCTGGCCGAACTGCTCGCGCTCGTGGATATACGGCATGACGACATCCATGCAGGCCGCCATGACGCCGAGCGGCCCGCCCGAGAGCACCACACGCTCATAGTCCAGGCCCGACATCAGCACGGCGACGCCGCGGCCTTCCTCGCCCAGGATGTTGTCGTAGGGCACCTCGCAGTCCTCGAAGATCAGCTCGGCGGTGTTCGAGCCGCGCATGCCGAGCTTGTCGAGCTTCTGGCCGGTGGAGAAGCCGGCCATCGTCTTCTCGATGATGAAGGCGGTGATGCCCCTTGGGCCGCCGTCGGGATCGGTCTTGGCATAGACCACCAGCGTGTCGGCATCGGGCCCGTTGGTGATCCACATCTTCGAGCCGTTCAGCACAAAGCGGTCGTTGCGTTTCTCGGCGCGCAGTTTCATCGACACGACATCCGAGCCCGAGCCCGGCTCCGACATGGCGAGTGCACCGACGTGCTGGCCCGAGACGAGGCCGGGCAAGTACTTCTCCTTCTGCGCGGACGAGCCGTTCAGCTTGATCTGGTTGACGCAGAGGTTGGAATGCGCGCCGTAGCTGAGGCCGACCGAAGCGGAAGCGCGGCTGATCTCCTCGACTGCGACGGTGTGGGCCAGATAGCCCATGCCCGCGCCGCCATAGGTGTCCTCGACCGTGATCCCCAGAAGGCCGAGCGCGCCCATTTGCTGCCAGAGCGCTGCGGGGAAGCTGTTCTCGCGGTCGATCCGGTCGGCCTGCGGGGCGATCGCGTCCTGGGCGAAGCGGCGGACGGTGTCGCGCAGCGCATCGATCTCATCACCAAGGCCGAAATCCAGAGTGGCGTCGAACATGCGTTTCCTCCGTCAGGCGTTGGGCAGGGCTCTGCCGGTCGAGACGGAGGGCGACCGAGGCGGCGGCATTACGAAGACTGCGCGCGTGCGCCCGGGCGGGCCGGTTTCTATGTGCCGATGACGGTCCCCATCGGCCCCCGTCTCTAACGACCGTTCTACGCCGCTTTCCGGGATTTGCCACGCCTGCGATGGCGGGCGGGACAGGACCTCAGGCGGCCCCCTTGCGCCGTGCCATCCAGCCGAGCGCGCCGATGCCGGCGATCAGCATCCAACCCGCAGCCGGCAGCGGCACCGGTGTCGTCTGCGTCGGTCGAAGGAAGGGTGCCAGAAACTCGGAGGAGTTCGTCGCATCCGTGTCGGACCGGGCCGAGAAGGCGAGCGTGATGCGGCCTTCCACCGGCGTCGTGCCGGTGTTGATCACGCCGAGGTTGAGGATCGCGGACTGGATATCCGACGTACCCGACAACGACGGCGACTGGGACGCGGCGGTGAACAGCGGCACCTCGCCGGGTGCGCTTGGCGCCGTGCCGGGCAGGATCTGAAGACGCGGGTTGCGCGACGTGTAGATGTTGAAGCTCTCGTTGAAGCCCGGCCCGTCATCGGTGTCAGTCAGGTCGAGGTCCTCGAAATAGATCTCGAGCGTGTATTCGGTGTTCGGCTGGATGTCGCGGAACAGGATGTTCATGGCGAGCGTCGCGTCGGACTGGCCGAAACCCGAGTCCGAGACGCGCCCGTAGTCGCCATCCGGCCCACCGCCGAAGAAGCCGAGCGAGTTGCCGAGCGGGATGAAGTACTCGATCGCCTCGGTCGCGAAGTTCGGATTGTCGCCATCCAGACCCAGACTGCCGAGCTGGGTCTCGAAGAAGTCCAGATCGGGGTCGCTGGTGATGTCGACGAAGGCGTCGGTGATCTCGTTGAAGCCGGTATCGGCTGCTACGCCACGGATCACGGCGGCGCCCGCCGGCATGGCGAGCGTCACGGTCAAGACTGCCGCAACGGCGAACGCGAGACGCAAAGCGCGCATGGACCAACCACTCTCGGACCTATCCCGCGTGCGACATGGCATCTCGGCTGTGTTTGATGAATGGTTAAAATCTGGCGTGATGATGGAGGCGGTCGTTTTGCTACCTGCGCGCGTCGATACGACCGGGACTTCAATCGCTGCGCGCAGCGGCTGTGTCGTTCACGGACAGGGGTGGGACGGTGTGAATGCGGCCGTGGATCGAGGTCGGGCGCGCCAGGGCGCCGTTGTCGGGACGCGGCCGCCCGCCCGATCGGCTCAGCGGCGGTCCTCCAGCCAGGGCGGCGGTGCCTCGAAGGCGCCGCGCAGGCGGGCGTTGATGCGTTCGATCAGCGGCGTGCCTTCCACGTCGCTCTGGCCGGCGCGGGTGAAGAAATCCTTCAAGAGCGCCTGCTCGCCGGGGCCGATGCCGACATCGCATTTCTTTAGCACCAGGCGGTACAGGTTCGGGTTCCAGTCGCTGAGCTGGCCCGTCAGCGGCTCATCCTCGAACACGCCGCGCAGCAGCACGGTGTTGAGCGCGCCGAGCAGCAGGAAGGTGTTCACGACGCAGATCTCCTGCTCCTCGATCGTGCTGCCGGGCAGATAGTCGAAGAAGCCGTTCGGGTCGGGTCCGGTGGCCGCTGCATGGACCTCGGAGAACGCCAGATCGCCCTCCAGCGCGTAGAACGCATCGACGCTGGGAAAGCTCTGGGCAGCGATGTCGGCGGGCGACGCGACGAGCACCAGCGAGCACGCAGCGCCCGTCACCGCTCCACGGCAGAGGCGCGAGAGAAGACGAGCAGCCGCGCGAGGTGACGTCACCCCCGCGCCCTCAGTCCTTCAGGCTTTCTTCCCGCATGCCGTCGGCGAGCAGGTTGAGCCCCAGCACCAGCGACATCAGCGCGACGGCGGGGAACAGCGCGATATGCGCAGTCTCGGCCAGGCGCACGAAGGGGCGGCCGTGGTTGATCATCGTGCCCCAGTCCGGGCTCTCCGGCTGCAGGCCGAGCCCGAAGAAGCCGAGCGTGCCGAGCAGGATGGTCGTGTAGCCGATGCGCAGACAGAAATCGACGATCAGCGGGCCGCGGGCATTCGGCAGGATCTCCCACAGCATGATGTACCACGGCCGCTCGCCCCGAGTGCGGGCGGCGGCGACGTAATCGCGTGTCTTGATATCCAGCGTCAGGCCCCGGACGATCCTGAAGACGCCGGGCGAGGAGACGAAGACCACGGCGGCGAAAACGTTCAATTCGTTCGGGTCGAGCGAGAGCACGCCAAGCGGGTCTGCATCGAAGACCAGCCCCAGATAGACCCAAATGCCGAGCAGCACGGTCACGCCCATATAGACCTGCAGCCGGCTCCGGTCGCGCTCGTACTTCGTGAACCACATCAGGCAGAGAAAGCCGATCGGGAACAGAAAGAACACCGCCGCGAGCGCGATCGGGATCGACCAGGGGATCGAGAACAGGCCAAGGCTGACCAGCGTCGGTTCGCGCACCTCGGGCGTGACGAGCAGATAAAAGAGCAGGATCACCGGGAAGGCGAGCACCAGGTTCGCCAGAAAGCTCATCACCGTGTCGATTGAACCGGTGTAGTAGCCCGCCGGCAGCCCCAGCGATGCGCCGACCATATAGGCGATCAGCGTCGCAACCGGGGCAATGATAAGCACGATCTGGCTGCCATAGACCACGCGGCTGAAGATATCGCGGGCGAGGTTGTCGCCACCGAACAGGAAGGCGCGGCGCAGCTCCTCTCCGTTCGGGCCCTCATAGACGTCGATGATACCGGGCGCGCCCTTCTTCGAAGGGAAGAAGAAGCTCTGCTCCTGCGGGCCGGCCACGGCGATCAGGTCGGCGAAGAGCGCGGTAAACACCCAGAACAGCACGATGCCGAGGCCGATCAGCCCGATGCGACTGTCCCACAGCTTGCCGAGCTGGCCGAGCTGGGCGCGCAGGAAGTAGCCGCCGATCAGCGCGACGGCGAGGGCTATCCAGACCGGGATGAAGCGGGTCAGCGCCTCGATGATGATGCCGACAGTGCCGAGATATTCCGCTTCCATGTCGTCCCTGTTTCCGTGTTCTTGGCCCCTCGGCGTGGCGACGGGGCTGGCGGTGGCTGGGCAGGCGTTTGCTGGGCAGGCATTGGCTGGTCGGGTGGTGGCGCGGGCCGCCAGCGTGCGGGGTGCAGCGGGTGGATCGCGGTCTCAGCCGACCTTGATGCGCGGGTTCAGGACCGCGTAGCCGACATCCGAGATCAGCTGCGTCAGCAGGACGACGATCACCGCCACCCAGCTGATGGCCAGCAGCAATTCGATGTCGTTGTTGCTGGCGGCCTGGGTCAGGGTCCAGCCGAAGCCTTTGAAGTTGAACATCGTCTCGACGATGACCACGCCGGTCAGCCGCCAGGGGCATTGCAGCATGATCACCGTGAAGGGCGCGATCAGCGCGTTGCGGAGCGCGTGTTTCAGCACGACCGTCCGGAATGGCATGCCCTTCAGGCGCGCCGTACGGATGTAATTGGAGGTCATCACCTCGGCCATCGAGGCGCGGGTCATGCGCGCGATATAGCCGAGGCCGTAGAGCGCCATGGTGATCACCGGCAGGGCAAAGTTCTCGAAGGTGATCGTGCGTGTCGACGCGATACCCTTGAACCAGCCCAGCGCCGAGGCGAAGACCGCGACGAAGACGATCCCCGTCACGTATTCGGGCGCCGATGTCGTGGCGATGGAGCCTACGGACAGTCCTCGATCCAGCGTCGATCCCTCGCGCATCCCGGCCAAAACGCCGACGATCAACGCGCCGGGCACCATCACGACCATCACCCAGAACATCAGGATGCCGGTGTAGTAGAGGCGTTCGCCGACGACCTCGGACACGTCCTTTCGGAACACCCGACTGTAGCCCATGTCGCCCTGCAGCGTACTGGTGATCCAGGAACCATAGCGCTGCAGGAACGGATCGCCGTAGCCGTTCTCGTCCAGCCATTGCGCGACCTCGGCATCGGTCATGCGCATATTGCCCTCGGTCTTGGCGATCTTCTCCAGATTGCCGGGCAGATTGACGAGGTAGAACACCACGAGCTTTCGCGCGGAGCCGTGCCCAGCTCGCCGCCGGGCAGCCATCGACGCGGCGCGACACCGTGGCTCGGCCCCGTCCGACGTGCTGCGCTCGTTCCGGTGGGCCGCAGACCGCCACGATGCGCGGCGTGTCACCGCCGAGGTCGAGGTGGCCAAACTGGACACACAGGGCGCGATTCGGCTCACGCTGCGGCACATCGAGTCGGCGCGCACGAATCACATCGAGTCGGCGCGCACGAATCGCACGCACCCTGTGCTTCGCGTCCGTTCCCAGGCGATCCATGCTCGATCGACGTGCACCGTAGACCGCGTGGTGTTGGCGACCGGCTTTGCAGCGGGCCGCCCGGGCGGTGCCTGGCTGAATAAGGCGATTGAGCAGGAGAGCTTGCCCATCGCGGCGTGCGGCTTTCCGCGCGTGGGAACATCGCTCGCGTGGGCACCGGGCCTCTACGCCACGGGACCACTCGCCGAACTCGAACTCGGGCCGACGGC
>JBCCSW010000250.1:0-6256 GCA_039199465.1 Pseudomonadota bacterium | reverse complement strand
GATCGGCGCGCAGGCCCGTCACCGGCACGACGGTGATCCCGATCTCGCTGCCGACGCTACGCGCCGCCGCGGCATTGTCGACGATCAGGATACCGATCTGATCGGTGGTCGAGGTTACCTGAACGTCGTCATAGTCGAGGAAGAATCCGTTCGCACGCAGCTGCAGGCGGTTCTCGAGGAAGCGCGCGCGAAAGCCCGCCTCGAACGAGCGGACCTTCTCCTCGTCGAACGGCACTAGGCCCTCGGTCGAACTGGCGCTGAACCCGCCGGCCCTGAAGCCGGTCGAGAACGAGGCATATGTCGTGAACGTATCGCTCCATTCGTAGAGGATGGAGGCATTGGGCGTGACGGCGCTGAAGGTCTCCTCCTCCTCGGCGAAGGGTTCTGGGGGAAAAACCGGGTCGAGCAGCGCGGTGGTGTCGAAGGGGATCGTGCCGAGGCCGGGGATCTCCAAAAGGCCGATGCCCGTCGAGATCAGCCCCGCGCCGGTCGAGACACTGCTCACCTTGACGCGGTCGCGGCTGAACCGGGCGCCCACGGCAAGCTCCAGCGGCGGCACCGGGCGCCAGCGCACGTCGCCATAGATCCCGATCGTGTCCACGTCCTGTCGCGAGTCGAGCCCGCCGAAGCCGCCATCGTCGACGAAGGATGCCGTTGGCGGCAGCACCGTGGGCGGCAACAGGCCCTGCGCGAGCGCGGTGGCGCCGGCGAAGAAGTCGGACCCGGTATCGACGATGAAGGCGTTGTCGCCGCGGTTGAAGCTGAAACTGACGCCGCCGTTGACGGCGATCGTGCCGAATTGGGAGGGCAGGTCGAACTCCGCACTTTCGAACCGGAATTCCTGGCTGACCGACCGGTCCTCGGCGTCCAGATCGGTGGTGATGATGTCCAGCTCGGTAAAATCGCTGTCGGCCAGCGAGTCGAAGTCGGTATTCAGGAACGACGATTTGCTGGTGAGCGTGCCGAAGTCGAACTCGTAGGCGATGTCGCCGGTGATCAGCAGCCGGTCCAGACGATCCTGCTCAACGAAGTTGATTGGGCTCTGCGGGTCGCCGTCCTCGGCGTCGGAGACGAGCGACGCGCTGGGGGCATCGAATTCGGAGCGGTCGAACGAGGCGCTGATATCGAAGGTCAACCGGTCGGTCGGCTGCGAGCGCAGGCTGATCCGGCCGCCATAGTCCTGACTGGCGCTGTCGTCGCCGATCGTCGTCAGATCCAGGAACCCGTCGGAATAGCGGCCGAAGGCGACGATGCGGGCCGACAGCAGGCCATTCTCAAGGATCGGCGCATTGGCGACGGCGCGCAGGTCTCCGTCGGGGAACGAGCCGACGCCGCCCGACAGGGTGAACTCCAGCTCCTCGGTAGGTTTCTTGGTCACGTAATTGATGGCGCCACCGATGGTGCCCCGGCCGAAGGCGGTACCCTGCGGGCCAAAAGCCACCTCGACGCGCTCCAGATCCAGCAGGTTGGGGTTGATGCCGATGAAGGTGCCGGTCGGGTTCAGCAGGACACCGTCGACGAAGACGCCGTTGGTCGGGCCCGAGGCCGCGTTGGCGCCGACAAGATCGCTGATGCCGCGGATCGAGATCTCGACATCGGAGGGGTCGGACGCCTCGGTGAAATTGACGTTGGGCAGGCGCTCTAGCACGTCGATCCCCTCGATTGCGTTGGAGCGCTCGAGTTCCTCGTCGGTGATCACGACCACGCTGCCGGGCACGTCCTCCAGCACCTCCTCGGTTCGGCGGGTCGTGACCACGATTTCGCCCAGGATCACCGTCTCGCCGTCATCGGCGACGACATCGGCGGTCTGCGCCGCCGCGGGCAGCGCGATAGGGGCGATCTGCGTCGAGCAGAGCAGGGCCGTCAGCAGGCCGACCTTGGGCACTGCATGGGCCGCCACAGAGAGAATGCGCGCGCCTTTCGCGCTGCCGGACACCACGCGCTGCATCGATCGTCATCCTGCTTCAGCTGCCTCTAGATCGGCTGGCTGCAGGGAAGCGCTGGCGGTCGGCGGTGACGATGGGTCGCGATTCGGGATGGAACAAGTAACAACATCGGACGACGTGGCCAGCCTCGCACCGAACGGCGCGATGTGTGTCCTGGCGGTCAGGGTGCTCTCAAGGCAACCCTCGACCCGTCGGTTCGCCCCCGCATGAACGAAGCGATCCAAACGCTGCGATGCTGCTGACCGGCGCATTGCCGTCGTGCCCTCGACGGGTTGCTGCGACGCATAACCTCGGCGATCCGTCCGAGGAGACTGTCAGCCACCCTTTATCCAACGCCGGCGACACCCTATTACATCCTCATGACCCGCTCAGGTTGCAGACTGCTCGCTTCGGCGTCGATTGCCCTGTCGGTGGCCGGTGCCGCCGTGCCGGCCGGTGCTGCCGATCTTCAGATCGTTGTGGATCGTCGGGGAGAGACGATCGAACTTTACATCGCAACCCGGGCCGACCGTTTCGTATCCACCTTCGCGCTTCCGGCAGAAGAGCTGACCGACGCGGCTGGCACCGTCGACTTCGACGCGCTGAGGCTCGGCACGTGGGATATCGGCGACGTGATGTTCGACCGGGTCGTGACGACCCTGGACGCCACCCCCGTCGATTTCGAGGCCATGTCGCTAATGGTCCATCCCATCGCCGACGCACTGCTCATGTCGACGCCGCTGGAGGGCATCATCGCGATCGGCGTCTGCTCGGTTGAGACGCCGGCGACCCAGCCGACACTCGATGCTCTGCAAGGCTATGCCGGGTACATCGCCTATGTAGACGACAGCGACGGGGTGCTGGCATTGCAATTGCCTGCGACGGGACGCGGTGCTCTCGACGTCTCGATCGCCGATTTCGAGGATCAGCGCCTGATCGACCGCTACACGTTGACGGTGGCCGACGGCGAGGGGATCGTCATCCCGGGAACCCAACCCGCACAGGCGGTTTTGGCCGCGATCGCCAACCCGATGATGTTCGTTCTGGGCGGTCTGGCCCTCGGGTCTGCGATGGTCGTGCGCGCGCGCAAATCCCCGACCGGCTGATCTCAGCCACCACGATCAACGGTGATGGGCGACCGGAAAGCCGGTTGTCCGCGCCTGAGATCCAGAGCACCACGGATCACCACGCTCAACCTATGATCACCGGACGTCTTCGAGACGTATCGGTGAGCATGGAGTCATTTTCTTAGCGGGTTCGCGCCATTCTGCCTGCCTGACCGACAACCCACGCATGCCGCGCCGGCACCATCCTCGGGACATGCGCCGAGGCTGGTCGACACGGCAGGAACGCAGGCAGATCCGGACCTCGCCCATGGCGCTCACCCCCGACGACATCGCGACCATTCGCCAGACCTGGGCAAAGGTGGCACCCGTGGCACCGATGGCTGCACGCCTCTTTTACGGCCGGCTGTTTCGGCTGGCGCCGCATACCCGCCCGCTCTTCGCTGACGACATGAAAGCGCAGGGGCGCAAGCTGATGGCGACGCTGGGCTTCGTCGTGGATCACCTCGACCGGTCGGACGTCCTGGGTCCGGCTGCGCGCAACCTCGCCAAGCGTCATGTCGACTACAACGTCAAAGCCGAGCATTACGAGCCCGTGGGCGAGGCGCTGATCTGGAGCTTGAAGGAGCTGCTCGGCACCGCCTTCGGCGAGCAGGAAAAGGCGGCATGGCTGGCCGCCTATACCTCGCTGTCCACGATGATGATCGACGCCGCCTATAGCCCCGCGCAGGGTGGCGACGACACGCCGACGGCCGATCCGGCGACGTGCCGCCAGTCCGGGCGCGGCGCAGCCTGAAGCCCGCGAGCCGGCGGCACCGCACCTCGGCACAGTCGCGGGAGCGCACGATCTCAGCCCCGTATCGTCGGTGACGGCGCAAGGACCCGATAGCGAACAGGCTCGTTTTCCATGACGTGGCGACCGTGCGCGGCCGTCCGAGGCACGGTTAGCGCGTTCCCTCAGCGGGCGGCGCGGTTCGACTATCCTTTCGGATAGCCGGGCTAACCCGACGCCCTCAGCCGCGCCCGCCGGAGCCGTGGTACCCCTGCTTCATCGCGAGGGAGGGAACCGTGCATATCCACGTACAGGCAACCGACGAGCAGGATACCCGGACAGCACTCGGCAGGCTGACCGCAAGACTCGCCGAGGAGCGGGCAGCACCGCCCGGCTTCCTTTCGGTATACGCAAGCGCCGCCCATGACGCCGACCTCGTGCGCGGCGCCTTCGCCGGCTCTGGCGCCACGTCGGTGCACGGCGGCACGTCGTGCCAGGGGGTGATGGCCGGCGGACGCATGATTGCGCGCGACGGTTACGGCATCGGCTACTTCGCGCTCTGGGACGAGGATGGCGCCTTCGGGACAGGGCTCGCGCCCCTTGGTGGCGATCCGCGCGCCGCCGCCCGCGCCGCCGTCATCGAGGCGCTGGACATGGCGCGGCGGCCGGGCGAGACGCCGGAGCTTATATGGCTGACCGCCGCGCCCGGCGCCGAGGAGGCGCTGATCGCCGGGATCGAGGATGTCGTCGGCGCCAATGCCCCGATCCTGGGCGGCAGCGCGGCCGACAACGACCTGACCGGCGGCTGGCGCGTCTTCGACACGACACGCGCAGAGACCGCGGGCGTCGCCGTCTCGGTGCTCTTCCCGTCGAGCCAGGTGGCCTCGGCCTATCAGAGCGGCTATGTGCCGACCGCCAAGTCGGGCAAGGTCACGCGTGCTGCCGGCCGGCGCATTCAGCAGATCGACGACCGTCCTGCAGCCGAGGTCTACGCCGGCTGGACCGACGGCGCGGTCGCAGCCGACGCGGCCCATGCGGCCGAAGGCCCGGCCATGATCCTGTCGGAGAGCACGCTCCATCCGCTCGGCCGCCACGTCGGCGACGTGGCCGACGTGCCCTTCTACCTGCTGGCCCATCCGGCAACGGTCCATCCCGACGGCTCGATCGAGCTGTTCGCCGATCTCGACGAGGGCGAGCGCGTGACCCTGATGACCGGCTCGCCCGACAGCCTGGTCAGTCGCGCCGGCCGGGTCGCCAGCCTCTCTGCGCAACGGGGCGGGTTCGCGGTGGACGACATTGCAGGGGCGCTGGTGATCTTCTGCGGCGGCTGCATGCTGGCAGTCCGCGACCGGATGGACACGGTGGCGGACGAAGTCGACCGTGCGCTGGGGGGCGCGCCGTCGCTCGGGATCTTCACCTTTGGCGAGCAAGGCGCGGTGCTGGGCGAGCAGAACTGCCACGGCAACCTCATGATCTCCTGCGTAACCTTCGCGCGGTAGTGTCGGCCGGCGACCCATCTGGGGGCGCAGGCGGAGACGGTCTGGATCATGATCGAAAAGGACGAGACGATGCGCGAGGCTCTTCTGGAGCTGAAGCTCCTGCGCGAGCGCGAGGCATCCGCCCTGAGGGAGAGCAACGCCGTCCTGAACGGCCTTGCCAGCATGAACGAGGCGGCCAGCCCCGACGGGGCCGTGCCGCGCCTGCTCGCCTCGATCCAGCAGAGCCTGGGCTGCGATTGCGTCGCCCTGCTCGTCGGCCCCAGCGGTCGCGGCACGATCAGCCACACGACCGAACCGGCGCTGGAAGGTCTGGCGCTGAATGCCGCCCTCGGCGCGCGGCAGCGCCCGATGCGCGTCTCGGACACCGCGCTCATGGAACGCTGGCAGAACATGCCCGCGGCGCTGCGCCGGTATCGCGCGATGCTCTCGGTCCCGCTTGTTCTGTCGGAGGAGAACCTGAGCGCGATCCTCTGTCTCTCCAGCCATCCGGATGTCTTCACGCGCGACGATCAACGGCTGCTGCTGCGCCTCTCGGTTCTTGCCGCACAGGGCCTGTCGACGCTGCTGCTGGCCGAGCGCAACGCCCTGCTGGCCAGCGTGATCGACGGCTCGGCCGCCAGCGTGGCAATCGCCGATGCGACGCGTCCGGAACTGCCGCTGGTCTATGTGAATAACGCCTTCGTCGCGCTCAGCGGTTACGATCGCGAGCAGGTGCTCGGCCAGAACTGCCGCTTCCTGAGCGCCGAAAGCCCTGAGGCGCCCGAACGCGCCCGACTGCGCGAGGCGGTCAGGAAGCGGCAGCCCGGTACCTTCACCCTGCTGAACTGCCGGCAGGACGGCACGCTGTTCTGGAACCGGCTGACGCTCTACCCGGTGTGCGACGCGTCGGGACTTGCGACGCATCTGGTCGCCACGCAGACCGACGTGACGGCTGAGCGCGCCGCAGCGGCCGAGCGCGATACTGCGCGACGCCGGCTGATCTCGGCGCTGTCGGCG
>JBCCSW010000249.1:0-6261 GCA_039199465.1 Pseudomonadota bacterium | reverse complement strand
CGACCCCGGCGAAGACCAGCAGGACCTGCGCGATCGAGAGGTATACGGCCAACAGCGCCACAGCGAACAGGAAGCCGATGAGCTTCTCGATCGCGGTGCCGGTGTATTCCAGCGGGTCGCCCTCGAGCCGGATCGAGCCGGCATAGGCGCGGCGGAGCTGCGTGAGCATCCAGAAGCGGTAGATGCCGAGCGAGATGATCGTGAAGATGACCCCGAAAAAGCCGATCCAGAACGCCCGGCCGCCGTCGACATAGCGCGGGCGGCTCTTGCGCTGCGCCGGGGCAAGCCATTCGCCGTCGTCGCGCTCCTGGATCTCCTCCTCGGTGGCGGCGCTGGTTCGGAAGGGCACCTTCTTGGGCGCGGCCGGCGCCTCGGCGTCCGGGTTCTTGCCGACCCTGAAGCGTTCCAGGTCCCAGCTGCGGGGCATCTCCGCGTCGGTCGCCATCAGCCCACTCCCCAGCCTGGCCATATTCCCGCGATGCGCGAACCTGGGGAATGCCGCGTGATTGTGGCCAATAAAGGGAAAACCGCCATTTTGCGGCCGATGCGCGGCGACGGATGCTGCAATCGGCGCTTTGGCGGCCAAGGCTCCGCGGCCCGAACCCTAGGTACCGGCCCGCTCCGGTCCCGCCGCCTCAGCCCGCGCGCACTGGCGTCACTCCCGCTGATCGGGCAGGCGATAGCCTTGCGCCACGAGGTCGTCGCGGATCGTGCGCTTGGAGAGCTTGCCCGTCGCGGTATGGGGCAGGGTCTGGACCATGATCACCTCGTCGGGCAGCTGCCAGCGGGCGAAGCGTGGCGCGATATGGGCGATGATCTCTTCGGCCGGCGGCGGCGGGCCCTTTGAGGGCACGACCAGCAGGACGGGCCGCTCGTCCCATTTCGGATGCGGCACCGCGACCGCAGCGGCTTCGGCGACGCCGGGATGGCTGACCGCGGCGTTCTCCAGCTCGATCGAGCTGATCCACTCGCCGCCAGACTTGATCACGTCCTTGAAGCGGTCGGTGATGCGGACATAGCCGTGCTGGTCGATCGTCGCCGCGTCGCCGGTGTCGAACCAGCCGTCCGCGTCCGTAGCCGCGCTCTGATCGCTCAGATACCGCGCCACGACACCCGGGCCGCGGATCTGCAGCTGGCCCGGCGTGACCCCGTCGCGCGGCAGCTCGGCGCCCTTGTCGTCGACCACGCGCATATCGACGGTGAAGGGCGGATGGCCGACGGTCTCCTGCTTGTCGAGACGGTCGCGGTCGTCCAGCGCCACGATCTCGGGCTTCTCGGTGCAGAGCGTGCCGAGGGGCGAGGTCTCGGTCATGCCCCAGGCATGGATCACCCGCACGCCGTAGTCGTCCTGAAACGCCTCGATCACCGCGCGCGGGCAGGAGGAGCCGCCGATCACCACGCGCTCGAGCAACGGCAGGCCGCGCCCGGTCTCGCGCAGATGCCTCAGCAGCGGCAGCCAGACCGTGGGTACGGCGGCCGAAATGGTGACGCCGAAATCCATCATCTCGCACAGGCTCGCGGGGTCCAGCCGGCGACCCGGCAACACCATGGCCGCGCCCGCCATGGGCGCGGAATAGGCCGTCGACCAGCCATTGGCGTGGAAGAACGGCACGACCGGCATCATCGTATCGCGCGAGGACAGGCCAAGCATGTCGGGCTGGATCATCGCCATGGCGTGCAGCACGTTGGAGCGGTGGCTATAGACCACGCCCTTGGGCGCGCCCGTCGTGCCCGAGGTATAGCAGATGCCGGCCGCCGCCCGCTCGTCGACAGGCGTCCAGGTGGTGTCGCCATCCTCGGCCGCGATCAACGCCTCGCAGGCCAGGGTATCGACCGGCAGGGCGGCGATCTCATCGGGGATCTCGTCGCCCAGCACGATCACGCCCGCCAGCGCGTCGATGCGTCGGGCCAGCGGCGCGATGATCGGCGCCAGGTCGCCGTCGCAGACCAGCCAGCGGTCCCCCGCGTGGTTGGCGATGTAGGAGAGCTGATCGGCGCCGAGGCGCGGGTTCAGCGTGTGCCAGACCGCGCCGACCCCGGGCACGGCATACCAGGCCTCCAGATGGCGTACCGTGTTCCACGCCATGCCGCCGACCACTGCCCCGGGCCCGATGCCCAGCCGGCGGAGCGCCTGCATCAGCTTGTGCGTCCGCCGGTGCAGCGTGGCGATGTCGGTCTTGTCGATGACCCCGTCGTCACGGCCATAGGTCAGCCGCGAGATGACGGGCCGCGCGGCGTGGTAGCGCGCGGCGTGGTCCAGGATGCGCCCGGTGCGCATCGGCCAGTCCTGCATGAGCCCAAGCATCGGCGTCCTCCCTTCGCGGGCCTCTGACGGGCCCATGCGGGCATGTTGCCGCGCTCGCTCGGGAAAGGGCAAGGCGGGGTCGCGGCATCGATCCGGCCGACCCCTTTTGGAACGCCGCGGCGGTGAGATCGGAGGCGTCGCTATCTGGCGGTTTCGCGGTGCTGCGGTGGCGGTGACGTTTCCTCTGACGAACGCCGCTGCCGCGTCGGTCAGTGGAAATCGCGCGAGGGGAACAGCGTCTTGGCTTCTTCGCGCGGATGGCGGGCGCGCTGCTTGGCCATCGAGGCGTGGCGCGGCTTCTTGCGCTTCTCGGGCGGGATCGGCCGTCGGCTCTCGTCGCCCCGGTCCGAGGAGAGGTGGCCCTCGATCCCAAGCTGGTCGAGCAGATGCGACATGTCCTCGATCGTCCAGGCGATCAGGTGGCTGACCGCCCCCTCGCGCTGCAGCTTGCCGCGGATGCGCAGCAGCCGCCCGGCGATGACCGCGCGGCGGAAGCGCTCATAGGTCTTCGGCCAGACCACGACATTCGCCGTACCGGTCTCGTCCTCAAGCGTCAGGAAGATCACGCCCGAGGCGGTGCCCGGGCGCTGTCGCGTGATCACCAGCCCCGCCACCGTCGCCATCGCACCGTTGGCACACTGGGCGAGCGCCTGGCAGGTGATCAGGTCGCGCGCCCCCCGCCGGCGCCGCGGCCCGGTCGCGGCCGTGCCGTCCCGCGGCAGGGGCGGGTGGTCCATGTGATCGGCGTTGCTCATCCCACTCCCCTAACGCGACGCGGCGATGCCGGCAGCGGCCTCCGGCTACGGTGTGCCGTATGCCCCGCCGTCCTTGTCGTCGAACCAGGCGCGCCGCTGTTCCGGCGTCACGTTCGCCCCGCAGACGATAAGGCCGACGCGGCGCCCGGCAAAGCGCTCCGGCGCCGCAACCACGGCGCCCGCGGCGATACCCGCCGCGGGTTCGACGACCAGGCCCGCATCGCGCTCGAAAGCCGCCATGCCGGCGATTGAGTGCGCGTCCTCGACCAGCACTATGTCGTCCACCAGGGCGCGGGTGTCGTCGACCGCGGCTGGGATCGGCACCCGGATGGCGATGCCGTCGGCGATCGTGTCGACGCCCGCCGTCTCGACCGCGTGGCCCGCGCGCCAGGACAGCGCCATCGCGGGCGCGCCGGTGGCCTGGACCGCGATGATCTCGGTCGCCGGCGACAGCGCTTTCATCGCCGCCGCAACGCCGGTGATCATCGCCCCGTTACCGAGCGGCACGATCAGCGCGTCGAGCCGCGGCGTCAGCCGAGCGAGTTCCAGACCCATGGTGCCCGCGCCTTCGGCCGTCTCGATGTCGCTCCCGTCCTCGACCAGGCGCGCGCCGGTCGCTTCGGCATGGGCACGCGCGGCGGCCTTCGCCGCGTCGAAATCCGCGCCGCTCAGGCGAACCTCGGCACCCAGCGCGCGCATCAGGCCGATCTTGAGCGGGCTCGCCGTCTCGGCCGCGAAGATCGTCAGCGACCGCCCCGCCGCCCGCGCCGCCCAGGCCATTGCCTGGCCGAAATTCCCGACGCTTGCCGTCACCATCGCCCGGTCGTCGCTGGCGCGCGCCGCCTCGGCCATCAGCCAGGTCGCGCCGCGGCCCTTGAAGCACCGGACCGGGTTCAGCGTCTCGACCTTCAGCACGGCCTGGCAGCCGAGCGCGGCCGACAGCGCCGGCATCTCGACCTGCGGCGTGTCGAGGAACACCGGGTCGATCCGCGCCTCCGCCGCGCGGATACGGTCCAGCGACAGTCGATGGGTGGTTTGATGATCCACGCGCGGTCTCCGGTGGGCGGGGCTAGGGTCGGACACTGCTGTCATGGAAGAGACATCGAATACAGCAAGACAGCGCGATGTTGCTTGCTATCTGCTTGGACGCAAGCGGTGAGCGCGCGGCAGTGAGCCTGGCGGCGTTCGCGACGGCGGGCAGGATCGATGCCGCGGCTTCGAAGGCAGGGTCCTTTACGGTCGCATCGGGATGCGCCGCATGGATGCGACCGCTGGACCGGAACCGGGCGGTCGCCGTGATCATCGGGTTGGGCCAAAGATGATGCAGCGGATCAATGGACTGAGCGTTGCTGGCGGAGCGCTTATGGCGGCAGCGCATTTCCTCTGCCCGCCGGATCCCGGGATCGCGCGGGCGGCAGAGCGCGTGCCGGTGCTGGACTTCCTCGGCATCGCCGAGATCCCATCCGGCACGCGCTTCGAGGGCACGACGATTGGGGGGCTGTCGGGTGCAGTGGCACAGCCGGGGCGGGGCTCCCTCCTCGTCGTCTCGGACGATCGCGACGGCGGCGCCGACGGGACGCCGCGCCTCTACGACATCACGGTCGATCTGGCCGACGGCTCGCTGGACGACGGCGATTTGACGGTCACCGCCGTCCATGCGCTCAGGATGAAAGACGGGCGCACCCTGGATGCCCTCCTGCCCGACCCGGAGGGCATCGTGATCGCGCCGGATGGCCGGCTCTGGATCTCGTCGGAGCGCGACACCGACGGCCGTCCGCAGATCATGGCGTTCGAGGATTTCGTGATGGTCGGCGAACTGACCGTGCCGGAGGGCCACATGCCGGGACCCGGCCGGGGCGTGCGCAACAACAAGGGCTTCGAGAGCCTGACCCTGGCGCCGGACGGGACGACGCTTTGGGCCGCGCATGAGAGCGCCCTTGTCCAGGACGGCCCGGATGCGACGCTGGAGGCCGGAACGCTGGCCCGTGTGCTGCGCTACAGCCTCCACGCGGATGGCCGTGGTAGGCTTGAGGCCGAGTACTTCTATCCGGTCGAGCCGATCGCGAACGCGCCGGTCCCTGCCGCGGGCTATGCCGACAGCGGGCTGGTCGAGATGTTCGCGCTGGACGACGGCACGCTGCTGGCGCTTGAGCGGTCGTTCTCGTTCGGCGCGTCCGGCGGGGGCTTTACGGTGCGCCTGTTCCATGTCGACCCCTCCACCGCAACGCCGATCGCGGTAGGAGCGGTCGGCGGCGGCGACGCAGCGGCCGAGCCGGTCGCAATGACGAAGACCCTGGTGATGGACCTGCGCGAGACCGGCGCCACCCTCTACAATCTGGAGGCCATCGCCGACGGCCCGACCCTGCCCGACGGCCGCGAGACCCTGCTCATCATCTCCGACGACAATTTCGGCAAGTTCCGCGCCCAGGCCACACAGTTCCTCGCCTTCGCTATCGAGCGGTAAGAGGGTGTGGCCCGGCGTGGGATGGCTAGTTGGACACAGCGGCCGTTGGTGCTTTCAAAGCCAACAACGGCTTTGTACCCTTCTCCGCACTAAGGAGAGATCTAAACGCGGAAAATCGTTGGGCCAAGCAACGCAGCTCGCACAGCCAGACGGAGGAGAGTTATCTATCATATTAATGATCGCTTTGACTACAAGATGAGATTCAAGAATGGATAGAACTCAAGATACGTATCGCTTCCGATCGGTCGTTGACCAGCTAGTAGATCCTTTATGTATCGGGCGCGGCGTGGGCTATGTGGGAGTCCCAACGCCTAAATACCGTACGCCGGAACCTAGGACAGCCGATGCGTGTAGAGCTATGGACTTAGCTCTCATGGAGACAGTAAAGTATATTTCGCGGTCCAAGAAATCCAACCCAAAGAAGGAAGAACATATCGCATCTCTCTGGATCGAAGCCTCGGAGAAGGTAGCATATGTTAATCCGCATCTCGCAGAAACTCTTCACTTCAAGGGTATGGGTTGGCTCGATAATGAATTTTGGGATATTGCCAAAGGGCGGGAAATGAAAATTTCAATTTCTGACATGCAAGAAGCTCGTCAGAAAATTGGCCATGTGTTGCATAGGGAAGAGACTGTGGAAAAAAGTCCTGTCTGGGAGAGGGTGACAATTTTCGCGTTTGGTGTTACTTTTACTGCAGCACTGCTTGCGGTGGCGATTTTTCTACCCAATCCGACTG
>JBCCSW010000248.1:0-6305 GCA_039199465.1 Pseudomonadota bacterium | reverse complement strand
GGGCGCGCCGACGGCCACCAGCACCGCCCCGCCCGAGCCGGCGGCGGCTGCGGCGCGCGCGAACGCCGACAGCGGCAGGCCGCGCGTCAGCAGGTCGCTCGCCCGGCGCAGCCCGGTTTCGGCCGGCAGCACGAAGATCCGCCCCTCGAGCGCCAGGACAGGCGCGTCGATATAGACCAGCGCCACGTCGGTATCGGCCGCCGCATCGGCAAAGCGGCGGAGCA
Source organism: Pseudomonadota bacterium (assembly GCA_039199465.1). Lineage (GTDB taxonomy): Bacteria > Pseudomonadota > Alphaproteobacteria > Rhodobacterales > Rhodobacteraceae > Thermohalobaculum. The sequence continues at coordinate 6,081 of JBCCSW010000248.1, read as the reverse complement.
GCGACCGCAGCTCGGCATTGTTCGGATCGATCGCGCGCAGCGTCTGTGCGCCGATCACCTGCAGACTGGCCTGGATCGCATCGGCCCGCGCACCGCCGAGGCCGGTCGACATCACCAGCGCCACGATCTCCGCGGTCTCGATCTCGCCGCCATCGACCTGCTGCGCCGATGCCGCGCCCCATGTGGCGCCCCATGTTGCACCTGCCCAAGGTGGGGCGAGCGGCGATGCCGCAACCGCTGTCACCGCCCCCAACACCAGCCCGACCATGCGGGCATGGATGCCGACCGAACCCCTCGATACCGTCATGACGCCTCCCCAAGCGCTGTTGTTGCGGACACTGTCGCCAACCGACGCGCCGCGCCAGTGAAACCGATCGCGCGTCTCGGGGCACTGACAAGCGTGTTGCGTTCAAACCTTGGGGCAGCGGCGCTGCAGGGGGCCCAGCCAACCGGCCCTGTCGCTGCCTCACAATTGCTCCGGTTCCGATCTTAGTTGCCCTCGGAAGCGTTGACAGACTGAAGCCATGGGGGGTGGCCGATGGGCTTGCGGGCAAAGTTCAACCTGGTGCTGGTAATGGCATGCCTGATCGGCATGGGGGCGGCGACGATGCTGACCTATCGCGTCGCGCAGACCACGGCCCTCGCCGAGGTCGAGCAGGAGATCGCGCTGTTGCGCGCCAAGATGCTCGCGGTGCGCCACTACACGGTGACCGGCATCGCGCCCCTGATGAAGGAGGATCAGGACATCCTGTTCCTGCCGCATACGGTGCCGTCCTTCGCCGCGCAGACCGTCTTCGCCCGCTTCCAGGAAAGCAATCCCGACTACTACTACAAGGAAGCCGCCGACAATCCGACCAATCCCGACGACTTGGCCGAGCCGTGGGAGCAGGTGCTGATCGACGATCTGCGCGCCAATCCCGAGGTCGACCGCATCGCGACCGTGCGCGAGACCGATGCCGGCCGGTTCTTCACCGTCGCCTTCCCCTTCAAGATCACCAACGAGGGCTGCCTCGTCTGCCACTCGACCCCCGAGGTGGCGCCGGCGGCGATGGTCGACCTGTACGGCCCCGAGGCCGGTTTCGGCTGGCAGATGAACGAGATCATCGGCGCGCAGATCATCTCGGCCCCGATGACGGTCGCCGATGAGCGCGCCCTCGGCCAGGTCCAGGTGCTGCTGGCGGCGCTGGGATCGGCCTTCCTGCTGGTGCTCCTGATCACCAACTGGCTGCTGAGCCGGATCGTCATCAAGCCCGTCGTCGCGATGTCCGAGATCGCCGAGAAGGTCAGCCTCGGCGACTTCTCGCTGCCGGAATACGTGAAGCCTGGATCGGACGAAATCAGTTCGCTGTCGAAATCCTTCAACCGCATGCGGCGCAGCCTCGATAGCGCCATGAAGATCCTCGACGAGTGATCGCTTAGGTGGAAAGGCGCTGGCGCCGTCAGAACGGGACGGCGCCAGAAGCGGGGGAGGCCACGGGCCATGTCGGGCCAGGTTCCAGAGCGTATCGGAAAGTACCACATCGACGGTGTCCTCGGCCGCGGCGCGATGGGCGTCGTCTACCGGGGCCACGACCCCGATATCGAGCGCGTCGTCGCCATCAAGACCGTCCATGCCAACCTGATCGACGAGTGTCGGGCCGAGAACGCGGACTGGCTCGACCGCTTCTCGCGCGAGGCCAAGGCGGCCGGGCGCGTGATGCACGCCAACCTGGTGACGGTATTCGACTATCTCGTCCAGGACGGCGCGCCGTATCTGGTGATGGAGTATGTCGACGCCGAGACGCTGGGCGACCGCATGCGCCGCGGCCCGCTGCCGACGCTGAGCGAGATCGCCTCGATCCTGCGCCAGATGCTGGAAGGGCTGGCCGCCGTCCACGCGCAGGGCATCGTGCACCGCGACGTGAAGCCCGCCAACGTGATGCTGCTGCCCGACGGCCGGGTGAAGATGACCGACTTCGGCGTCGCCCGGGTCGAGGCGCTGGCCTCGACGCAGGCGGGCATGGTCGGCACCCCAGCCTATATGGCGCCCGAGCAGTTCAGGGGCATCCCGGCCGACGAGCGGGCCGACATCTTCGCCTGCGGCGTCATCCTGTTCGAGCTCATCACCGGCCAGAAACCCTATCCGGCCAACAACATCGCCGAGCTGACCCGGCAAGTGCTTGAGGGCCGCTTCCAGCGCCTCGCACCGCTTGTGCCGAGCCTGCCGCAGGGGATCGACGCGCTGCTGGAACGCTCGCTGGCGCCCGAGCCCGCGGACCGCTTCGCCGATGCCGCCAGCTTCGCCGTCGCGCTGACGCAGACGCTGCTGACGCCCGCCGCCCAGGCCGCCGACGCCGATGACCGGACGGTCGTCGCACCGCCGTCGGGCGGGCTGCCGCCGGTTCAGGGCGCCTCGACCGGCCTGTCGCAGACGATGCTGGACAAGCTCCCGGCCTCGGTCTTCGGCAAGCTCGAGCGCACGCTGATCGAGCAGTTCGGCCCGATCGGACGCATCTGGGTGCGCCGCGCCGCCGCCTCGACGCATGACGTGGAGCGCATGATCGACCGCGTTGCCGAGCAGATCGAGGACCCCGCCGACCGCGAGCGCTTCCGCGCCGAGCTGGCGCGTCAGCTGGCCGACGGCACGAGCGCAGGATTTCGAGAGGAGCTGCTCAGCGATCTGGCGCGCCTGCTGTCGCCCTATGTCGGGCCGATCGCGCCAGTGCTGGTCAAGCGGACCGCTGCAAAGGTGGCGAACGAGGACGAGCTGCGCCGGACCCTGGCCAACCATATCGGCGACGACACGGACCGGGCGGCTTTCCTCACGCATGCGGGCTGAAGGCCCCGTTCACCGCCCAGCAACGGTCGCGACGCTACAAGGGTGCCGTCTCCGCCGATAGCGAGCGAGCAGCCTCTATGCCCGACGCCAGTGCCGACCGAACCCAGCCGCATGACGATGCGGTAACGACCCCGGTCGGGCACCATGCTTCCCGCGCTTCCCCGCTCTCCGGGCTGGGCCGGCTCGGGGGCCTGACGACGCGTGTTCTGGGGCCCGTACTGCTGGCCGCGCTGGTTGCCTTCGCGCTGGTGATGAGCGTGATCACCCCGAACCTGCAGCAACGCGTGATCGACCAGGCGCGCGGCGATACCGAGCTGGTGGTGAAGGGTCTCGCGATCACGCTGGTCGACCCCGTCCTCGGTGGGCGCGACGAGGCGGTTTTCGCGATCATCGATGCCGCCGCCGCCAACCAGATCTATTGGAAGCTGGTGCGCGTCACCGACGAAGACGGCGCGCAGATCTATCCCAAACGGCCGGTGTCGCTGCCCGCTCCCAGCGATCGCATGGTCCTGCATGGCGAGGATGTGCGCTTTGGCGGTGCCACCGTCGGCCGTATCGAGGTGGCGAAGGATTATGGCCCGCTGCAGGACAGCGTGGGCCGGCAGGCCTGGTTGCTCGGCGCTCTGCTCGGCGTGCTGCTCTGCCTCGTGATCCTCTGGGCGGTCTATTCGTTGCGACGCAGCGTGATCCAGCCGCTCATCGGCCTGCAGCAAGCCGCCGATGCGCTGGCGCGGGAGGACTACAGCGCGCCCCTGCCCGCGGCACCTCTGCACGAGATCGGCGTCCTGATCGACCGGTTCGAGACGATGCGCCGCCAGCTTCAAGCCACCCACAAGTCCGAACTGTCGCGCCGCAACGAAGAACTCACCGATATGCTCACTCGGGAGCGTGCCCTACGACGCAAGGCACAACTCCTCGAGCAGGTCGTCCGCAACACCAATGCTGGGATCGTCATCGTCGCCTGCGAGGGTAGCGAGCGGCCCATTCGCAGCATCAACGCGGCATTCTCGGCGATGACCGGTCTGACGGTGGCGACCGCTGCGGGACGCGATTTCAGCGCGCTCATCGCGTTTGAGGACCCGGCTGACCTGCAGCGGCTTGAGCGCAGGCGCGGCCGCAGTGCCCACGGCTTGCTGTCCGAAGCACGTCTTCTCGACAAGGCGGGCCGTCCGACGGATGTGTTCGTGGAGATCTCGACGGCCAGGGTCGACAACCCCGAGGAGCCGGAGGAAATCGTTGCCATCATCCTGAACGACGTGACGCCGCGCCGGGGGGCCGAGATGGCTCTCCGCGACGAGCGCGACAGGGCACGGACGGAATCGCAGACCAAGTCCCGCTTCATTGCCGCGGTCAGCCATGAGTTGCGCACGCCGATGACGGCGATCACCGGCCTCGCGGACCTGCTGACCGACAGCGGCCTCACGCCCGAACAGCAGGACAGCGTCGACACGATCCTCGGCGCCTCGACCGCTCTGCTGGACGTGATCAACGATGTGCTCGACTTCTCCAAGCACGAGGCCGGCCACCTCGAAGCCCGGAAGGAGCCGATGGCGCTGTCGGCGGTCGCCCAGGGCTTAACCCAGTTGCTGGAGCCGCTCGCGCAGAAGAAGGGCATTGCCCTCAATCTCGACATCGCGGACGGCCTGCCGGATCAGGTGTTGGGCGATGCGGGGCGCCTTCGGCAATGCATCCTCAACCTGTCTGGCAACGCCATCAAATTCACAGACGAGGGCAGCGTGACCGTCTCGCTCCGGGTCGAGGGTGCGGAGATCGCGATCGACGTCTCGGATACCGGCCCTGGGATCTCGGCCGACGATCTGGAACTCGTGTTCAAGCCGTTCCGACAGGCCAAGGACAACGCGGCCGGTCCTTCAGGCACGGGCCTTGGCCTCGCCATCACCGCCGCCTTGGCCGAGGCGATGGGCGGCGGGGTGAGCGCGACATCCCGGGTCGGCGCCGGCAGCACCTTCCGTTTGCGCCTGCCGTTGGAGGGTGTCGAGCACGATGATGCCGCCTCCGGCGGCACGGCGCCCGAGGCCCCGGACAGCGTTGTCACCGCTCAGGATGAGCCGGTCGATCTCACTGGCGCGAAGATCCTGGTGGTCGAGGACAACGAGACCAATCGCATCGTGTTGAAGCGCATGCTCGGCTCCGGCGGTGCCGAGGTCAGTCTCGCGGCCGATGGGGTTGAGGCGTTCGACCACCTCGCCAGGTATCGGCCTGATCTCGTGCTGATGGACGTCTCGATGCCCCGGCTGGACGGGATCGCCGCGACCCGGCGCCTGCGGGCGGAAGAGGCTGCTGCGGGACTTGAGCCGCTGACCGTCTTCGCTCTCAGCGCCGCCGCGATGGAAGAGGAGCGCAATCGCTGTCTCGCCGCCGGCATGAACGGCTTCCTCTCGAAGCCGGTGCGGAAGGCGGAACTCCTGGCGCGCTGCGCGAGCGCACTCCGCGCCCGCGACCTGCGCGAAGCCTCCTAGCGCACATCCCCGGCCCCCGCTCTGGGCCCCCGCTCTGGGCCCCCCGCTCTGCGTGTCGTCGGTCGGGCAGCAGCCATCACCGCTTCACGCGGCGCGGCGCGGAGCGCTCAGCGGGCCGAGGTCAGCACCGCCAGCGTCGCAACCGACCCGTCGCCCAGCGCCGACAGGACATCGACGACCTTGACCGCATCCAACGGTGCGCCCTGCATCCCGGAGACGGTCTGCGACAACAGCGCGACCGAGTGCCCGACCACCAGAATAAGATGGTCTTCTCCAAAGGCCGGACTGACCTTCAAACTAATCTCCATCCGAGACCCCGCCGACATCGTTTGCGGTGTTCGCAGAAGGAAGATCTTTCCCGTCGCGTCCAGGGCCAGCACGACAGCGCTTCCACGGCGCTCGCTCTCGAACACCGCGGTCAGCACTTCGCCCTCGACGAAGCGGCGCTGCCCGGATCGGGTGCGAACCGCGACACGGCCGTCGACTCTCGTCGCCAGCGCATCGAGCAGGCTATACTTCAGTGACACGGCATCCAGGTCGGCATGGCTCCAGTCCGGCCCGATCTCGGCAACCATCTCGCCGCGGCGATCGATCACCCGGCCCGGCCCAGGATGCATGACCAGCCCAGGCCCCGCGATAAAGCTGTCTGCCGGCGCCGAGCCGACGCTATCGGAGACCTCTGCACCACCCGCCCCCGCCGTGTTGGCAAGCTGCTGCGCCCTCGGCGACGTCGGCCAGGCCGCGATGACGGCTAGCGCCAGTGCGGCGGCCGTGCGGCCAGCC
>JBCCSW010000247.1:0-6330 GCA_039199465.1 Pseudomonadota bacterium | reverse complement strand
GCCGGCGCGCTTCGTCAACTCGTTCGAGGGCTGGAAATCGGTCGAGGAGATCGACAAGCGCGCCGACTATGTCCTGCCCTGTCATGACGAGCAGGCGAACGCCCGGTCCGAGGTATTCCCCTATCCGGGCATGCCGCTTCGGAAACGGCGCCAGGTGATCCCGGGCTATCAGTTCTATTTCGGCGACATGCCGAAGGGCACCGTGCCCAACGCAGCGCCGGCCATGACCGCAGCAGAGGCGGCCGCCCATGTCGCGGGCCTGAAGAGCCCGGCGGATATGGCCGACTAGGTCACGGTGACCCGGGCCCTACGAACGCTTGCCGAGGTTGCGGGGGACTACGACGCGATCGTCCTCGACCAATGGGGCGTGCTGCATAACGGATCGCGCCCCTATCCCGGCGCGGTCGAGGCGCTCAAGCAACTGAAGGCATCGGGACACCGGCTCGCCGTGCTCTCGAACTCCGGCAAGCGCGCCGCACCCAACCGAGCGCGGATCGCGGCTATGGGATTTCCGAACGATCTGTTCGAGCTCGTGATGACCAGTGGCGAGGCGCTGTGGCGCGACGTTGCAGAGGGCCGGGTGACCGCCCGACGCTTCCGGGCGATCGAGGCGGCGATGGGCGATGCGGCCGCCTGGGCTGAGGGACTTGATATCGTACTCGATGGCGAGGCTGAGGCGATCTTGCTCATGGGGCTGGACGATGACTGCCCACCCGATGCCTGGCAGCCGGTCATGCAAGAGGCGCTCAGCCGGGGGCTGCCCGTCTATTGCTCGAACCCCGACCGCCAGTCGCCCCGCGCCGGTCGCTTGGTCATCGCACCGGGGACGCTAGCCTTCGACTATCGCGAGCGTGGCGGCGATGTGGTGTTCTACGGCAAGCCGCACCGCCCGGTATTCGATGCGGCGGAAACCGCGCTCGGCGCCCTCCGCTTGCTGATGGTGGGCGACAGCCTGGAGCACGACATCGCCGGCGCCGCGTCGGCAGGCTGGGACAGCGTGCTGGTGCAGGGCGGGCTCTACGCCGCCACCTTCGCCGCAGGCGAGCCCGATACGGTGCTTGCCGCGCTCTGCCACGAGAAGGCCACCCCGCAGCCGACATACCGGATCGAGGCCCTGCAATGACCGACACACGGCCAGACCTGCTAAGCCCAGCCTTCCGCGCGCTGTCGGCACGGCTCGGCGCTGACCCGCTGCAGGTTCAGGGCCCGGGCGGTAACACCTCGATCAAGGGCGATGGCGTCATGTGGATCAAGGCCTCGGGTACGGAATTGGCCGAGGCGGAGCATAAGCCGATCTTCGTGCCGGTCGATCGTGCGGCCGCTCTGGCCGAGGCGCGGGGCGAGGCCGGCGACGGCAGCTGCAAGGGCACCGTGATCGACCCCGCCAGCACGCTTCGCCCGTCGATCGAGACGACGTTTCATGCGGCGCTGGACCATGCGGTGGTCGTGCATACCCATTCGGTCGCCACCATCGTGCATGCCATTGGGCCAGAAGGCCGCGCCGCGCTGGCCGACAAGCTCGCCGGCCCGCCCGTCGTCGCCGTGCCCTATGCCAAACCTGGCCTGCCGCTGACAGCGCGAATCCTGCAGCGGATCGCGCCGGAGACCCGGATCATCATCCTCGAGAACCACGGCCTGATCTGCTGCGGCCCGACGGTGGAGGAGGTGGCCGAGGCCATCGCGACCGTCGAAACGCGCCTCGCCATACCGGCCCGTCCGGTCACCGCCGTGGCGCCCGATCGTGCTGCCCCGGCAGGGTTCGCCTGGGCCGCGGAGGGGTGGATCGCAACCGATACCCGCGCAACGGCCCGCGCCACCGCGGGATCGTACTACCCCGACCATGTCGTGTTCCTCGGCCCCGCGCTGGCCGAGCGCGATCATGGGGCCAAGCCGCCCGCGATCCTGCATCGCGGGGTCGGCATCGCGTTGCGCGCCACGGCGACCCCGGCGCAGCGTGCGATGCTGCGCTGCTTGTCCGACGTCTTGGCCCGCCTTCCCGACGACTGGACGGCCGAGCCGATCGGGGCGGAGGCGGAAGCGAGCCTGCTCGACTGGGATGCCGAGAAGTATCGCCAGGCCCTCGCCGCCCGGGGATGAGCCTCCGCCTCGGCATCGATGTCGGCACCAGCGGTGTCCGCACTGCGGTGGTAGCCGAAGACGGCAGGGTCGTCTCGATGGCGCGGGCCGGCCATTTGGCCCAGGACCCCGATCGTATCGATGCGGCGCTCTGGTGGGACGCGGTGGTGGCCTGCGTCCGGCGCCAGGTCGACGCGCTGCGCGAGGCGGGCCACGACCCGCGCGAGATCGCGGCCGTCGCGGTCGATGGCACCTCGGGCTCGATGGTGTTGACCGATGCCGCCCTGCGTCCTGTCGGTCGGGCGCTGATGTACAACAGCAAAGGCTTCGAGGCGGAGGCCGAGACGATAGGGCGCCACGCCCCCGATCCGCACATTACGCGCGGCGGCAACTCGGCGCTTGCGCGTGCGATGCGGCTGGTCGTCGAGGCGGCCGAGATCGATGCGGCGCCCGCGCATCTGCTGCACCAGGCGGATTTCATCGTGGCGCGACTGATCGGGCGCGGGGGCCATTCCGACCATAGCAACACGCTGAAGACCGGCTTCGATCCCCAGACCGAACGCTGGCCCGACTGGATCGGCGCCGTCTTTCAAAGCGATCTGCTGCCACGCGTGCACGCAGTCGGCGCGCCGGTGGCGCCGCTCGCTCCCTCTGTGGCCGACGAGCTCGGCCTCGACAGGCGCGCCGTGGTGCATGCCGGCACGACCGACAGCATCGCGGCGTTCTTCGCCAGCGCCCCGCCCGAGCCCGGGGTTGCCGTCACCTCGCTCGGCTCCACGCTGGCGGTGAAGTTGCTCTGCCCGCATCGGATCGACGACCCGGCGATCGGCCTCTACTCCCACCGCGTGGGCGGATGCTGGTTGGCGGGCGGCGCCTCGAACACCGGCGGTGCAGTGCTCGCGCATTTCTTTACCCCCGACGAGATGGCGCAGCTCAGCGACCGCATGCAGCCGGCAAGCCCGACGGGCCTTGACTTCTATCCGCTGCTAAAGCCCGGCGAGCGGTTTCCGATCAACGATCCCGCCTTGCAGCCGAGGTTGGCACCCCGGCCCCAGAGCGACGCGGTGTTTCTGCAGGCAATGCTCGAGGGTATCGCCCGGATCGAGGCGCGCTGCTACCGCGAGATCGAGCGGCGCGGCGGCCCGTATCCGCGCCGGATCTTCAGCGCCGGCGGGGGTGCGGGAGACGACGTGTTTACGCAGATCCGCGCCCGGGCGCTGGGCCTCGCCCCGTCCGCCTCGCGCCATACCGAAGCGGCGATCGGTACGGCGTTGCTCATGCAGCGTTGAGCACGGCCCGAACGGGCGATCGCCGTTTTCGCGCTCAGTGCTGCCGCTTTCCCCCCGGGCCCGGGCTTTGGTGCCAAAGATCACGACGCCCTCGGCCACCCACGATTTTAGCGGAAATCGTGGCAGTGCTGCATCAGGGCGGCGACCGTGCGCGGTCTGTACTGTCTATCCCAGCGTTACTGGCGTGGATCGCGTCGCGCTGGTCAGCCTCTCCTACTACTTTCGTATAAAAACTGTAGGGCAACGAGCAATTCATGAAGGTTCTTTTATTACGCCTCAGTCATTATCCCACAACTGCGAGTAGATACGAACAACTATGAGTTGATCAGAGAAATACAGCAAAATTAGTACTGTATTCGATATTGAACCGAGATCTCCGATCAGGCTCAGTATTCGAGAAAGGGCCTCGTGTTTTCGTGCACGATTCGGTGAATTCTGTCTGCTTGCAGCGTGTTCGTTAGTGCGTGTCGCGGTTCTCGCCGCGGCATCGGTTCTTCTGCGCTCTCAATGAACATGGAGACGAGCAATGCTCGATCTGACGGACGGTGCTGTCACCGGCGAAACCCTCACCTGGCATAAGGTTACCGTGGACTTCGCTGGTCCGGCACTGTCGGAAGAGCCCGATACCTTCACCGACTACCGGCTGAACGTGACTTTCCGCAATGCAGACACCGGCGAGGTCATCGAAGTTCCCGGCTACTATGCGGCCGACGGCAACGCCGCCGATACCGGCGCGGACAGCGGCAGCATCTGGCGCGTGCATTTCAATCCGCCGAGCGAAGGGACATGGACCTACGAAGCCTCGTTCCGCTCGGGCAACAACATCGCCGTGTCGCTCGACCCGAATGCCGGCAGCTCGGCCGGGTTCTTCGACGGGGCGAGCGACAGTTTCGTCGTCGGCGCCAGCGACAAGACCGGCGACGATCTGCGCGCCAAGGGCATGCTGACCTATGACGGCGATCAGTATCTGAACTTCGCGGGTGACGGCAGCGTCTTCCTGAAGTCGGGCGTCGGCAGCCCCGAGAACTTCCTCGGCTATTCGGGCTTCGACAACACGCCGGACGAGCACGACTACGCGCCCCATGAGAGCGACTTCAATCCTGGCGATCCGACCTGGGCGGGTGGCGAAGGCAAGGGGATCATCGGCGCGGTCAACTACCTGGCCGAGAACGACGTGAACTCCGCCTACATGATGCTGATGAACATCGGCGGCGACGGGCGCGACGTCTCGCCCTGGACGTCGTCGGACGTGTTCAACATCTCGAAGAACGCCGGCACCAACGACAACTCCTTCAACATCACCGTCGATGCGCGCTCCTTCGACGTCTCCAAGCTCGATCAGTGGGAGATCGTGTTCCAGCACATGCAGGAGAAGGGCATCACGCTGCACCTGTTCCTGCAGGAGACCGAGAACGACTTCATCCTGAACGACGGCGATCTGGGCCTTGAGAAGCAGCTCTTCATCCGGGAGATGGTCGCCCGTTTCGGTCACCACAACGGCGTGATCTGGAACCTGGGCGAGGAGAATACCAACACGCTCAACCAGCTGCGCGATCACTCGACCTATCTGAAGGCAGTCGACCCCTATGATCACCCGGTGGCGCTGCACACCTATCCGGGCAACAACAACTACAGCAAATACTACGAGGGACTGGCGGGCGAAGGCGTGGTCGACGTCCTGTCGATCCAGACCGGCAATCAGACGCAGGAGTTCGACTTCGACCGCTATCTCGGCGCGGGCGAGAGCGCGGGCCAACCTTACGTCGCCTTCTACGACGAGCCGGGCGACGCGTCCTATGGCCTGAAGGCCGAGGGCGATCCCGGCTGGGAGCAGAACCACGCAGATCTGCGCGAGGTGCTGTGGAAGGGCTATTTCGAGGGCGGATCAGGCGCGGAATGGTACTTCGGCTATCAGAGCGCCAACCGCCAGGGCGGCGACCTGGAGATGGAGGACTTCGCGCTTCGCGAAAGCGCCTATGAATGGGCGGCGTCGGCGCGGAAGTTCTTCGAGGCCCTGCCACTCGAAGAGATGGTGGACGCCGACGGGCTCACGACCGGTACCAACGGCAGCGATCAGGTGCTCGCCAAGGCCGGTGAGGTCTATGCGATCTATCTCAATCAGGGCGGCAGCGCGACGCTCGATCTCAGCAGCGTGAGCGGCACCTTCGACGTTCGCTGGTTCGACGTCATCAAGGGCACCTATCACGAGGGCACGGTCGCCAGCGTGACGGGCGGCAGCAAGGTCAGCCTTGGCCAGGCGCCGAACGACCGCAATGGCGAGTGGGCGGTTCTGGTGCAGGGCGACGGCACCGCCCCGCCCCCCAGCGACCCGCCGAGCGACCCGCCGAGCGACCCCCCAAGCGATCCCCCGCCGAGCTCGGGCGAGCAGGTCTATCTGATGCAGGACGGCCTGGTCGTGATGCAGGCCGAGGAGGGCGAGTTCCTGATCGACGGCGCTTCGGGCAACGACACCTGGCGCCTCGTGACCGACAAGAGCGGCTATCACGGCGACGGCTATCTGCTGTTCGACACGAACACCGACTATTTCAACGGCTCCAACGCGGGCAAACCGCAGACCGGACCGCTGAAATACACCTTCCGGATCGACGAGGCGGTTGGGGCTGGGACGTACTACATCACGCTCCGCTCGACCAAGCCGAACACGGGCGAGCCGAACGACCGCAACAACGACTTCTTCGTCGCCGCCGGCGAGGCGGGCGACGATCCGACCGGCTGGAAGAAGGTGTTCTTCTCGGGCGGGCCCAATGAGTGGCTGTGGGGTCGCACCTACGACGTCAACCACAAGAAGAGCCCCGCGACCTTCGAGGTCGACGGTCCGGGCGAATACACGATCTACGTCTCCGGCCGCTCGCGTCAGGCGGCCTTCGACGAGATCCACGTTCAGAAAGGTTCGGCCAGCATCGACGACAGCCAGCCGACCTCGCCGTTGGTGGGCAGCAGCGGC
>JBCCSW010000246.1:0-6379 GCA_039199465.1 Pseudomonadota bacterium | reverse complement strand
GGGACGTCGGCCATCGCAAGACGACCATCCCGGCGCTGTCGGCGAACGGCGCTTCTTGCCCCGCCGACAGTGGCAAAATCGTCGGCGGCCCTTAGCCGGATCCAGAAGGGCCCTTCGTCCAACGCCGCTGCGTCGGTCGCTATGGGCGATTGGATGCATCGCAGCTGAAGGCACGGGAGATCCCGTCGTCCTTCGCATCAACCCCACTCTGTCGGTGGATCACGATGGCCGCGACGGGGTCCTAAGGGCAGCGATCTGTCGCGGGCACGCCGCGCCGTCTGCAGTGTCCGATAGTCGTGGTAGGGAGATCTCGACAGTGAGAAGCCGGCGACAATCGTGAAAATAGAGGCACAGCGGGCCGACCACGACCCGGTGCCGGTCATCGCTGCCCCATCCGACCTCGACCTGACCGACGTCGACACGGCGACGCACATGCGCGCGGACGACCCGCTTGGCACAATCCTGTTATCGGCGACCCGTGATCCGATCGACCAACCTTGCACTCTGCCCTGTGCGCTCTGCGGCATGTCGGTATCGCCGCGGTGCCGCGGCAGGGGAGATCGGCGAGATTCAGATCGTCACCAACGTCTCGACGCTTAGCGCCGGGCCGTGATCGGCGTCGATCTTGGCGACCCGTCGAGGGGGCAGGAGGGTGGCATGACTGAGATCGCCACCGCCCTTCTGGGGAGCATTGATCCGGGACATCGAGTCGTTTCGCCCGTTCCACTGGGGTGTTGGCGGGCTGTTCTAAAATGACGCAGTGCCGGGAGGAGCGGGGCGGCGTAAGGCCTCAGCCTGCCACCCCACGCAAGCGTGCATCATGCAGCTGCAGGTTCGAATTGTGATTATCGTCCGGTATCGATAATAAACCTCGTCGTCACATCGCGTAACTAAGCGTCAGCGTGTTCATGGGCCGATTGGGGGATCCCGGTGCATGCCGTCTGTGCGCCTGGATAGGCCGGAGCAGAGGACGAGGGCGATGAAGAGCGATTTCGGGCCTGCGGAACTCCGCAAGGCCATCGGTACCTGTCGGCAGCACTTCATGTGGGTCGGCCTGTTTAGCGTCTTCGTGAACATGCTGATGCTCACGGGCCCGCTGTTCATGCTGCAGACCTATGACCGCGTCTTGACCAGCCGCTCGGTGCCGACGCTGGTCGCCCTCGTGCTGCTGGTCACCTTCCTCTATCTGATGATGGGCCTGCTTGAATGGGCGCGCGGGCGCATGCTGGCCCGTGCCGGCGCCCGGTTTCAGGAGCTGATGGACAGCCGCGTGTTCACGGCGACGCTGAAGACGTCGCTGTCGCCCGCGATGCGCGCGCGTCCCAACACCGCCTCGCGCAACCTGGACAGCATCAAGCAGCTCATGTCCGGACCGGCGCCCTTCGCGGTGTTTGACGTGCCGTGGACCCCGCTGTTCCTGGCCATCATCTTCTTGTTTCACCCGCTGATGGGCTGGCTCGCGATCGCCGGCGGGCTGATCATGGTCGCGCTGACGGTGATGAACCAGATCCGCTCCAAGCGCCTGACGATGGAGGCGGCCGGCGCCTCGCAGGAGGCCGACAACCTGGGCGAGGCGATCCGTCAGAACGCCGAGGCGGTGCAGGGCCTCGGCATGCGTGACGCCGCCATGGCGCGCTGGCGCGCGATCCGCGAAAAGGCGCTGGGCGAGGGCGTGCTCGCCTCCGACCGGACGGGCAGCTATGCGTCGGCCTCGAAGGCGATGCGCATGTACATGCAGTCGCTGATGCTGGCGCTCGGCGCCTGGTTGGTGCTCCAGCAGCAGATCAGCCCCGGCATGATGATCGCGGCCTCGATCCTGATGACGCGCGCCCTGGCGCCGATCGACCAGGCCATCGGGCAATGGGCCGTCGCCCAGCGCGCCTTCGCGGGCTGGCGCGACCTCGGCAAGTACCTGGCCGAGATCCCGAAGGAGGAGCAGCGCACCCGCCTGCCCGACCCGAAAGGCATCGTCGAGGTGCAGAAGATCGGCGTCCGCTCGCCCGATGGCGAAGGCGTGGCGCTGCGCGACGTGACCTTCATCGTGCGCCCGGGCGAGGCGCTGGGCGTGATCGGTCCTTCGGGTGCGGGCAAGACGACGCTCGCGAAGGTGTTGACCGGGATCTGGGTGCCGACAGTCGGCAAGGTACGCCTCGACGGCGCCTCGCTCGACCAGTGGCCGAACGAGGAGTTGGGACGCCATTTCGGCTATCTGCCCCAGGATGGCGGGCTGATCGCCGTGACGGTCGCGCAGAACATCGCGCGGCTCTCGACCCAGCCGGACGACGCGCTGGTGGTCGAGGCGGCGAGGCGCGCGCAGGCGCACGAGATGCTGCTGCAGCTGCCGCAGGGCTATGACACCGATATCGGCTCGAACGGCGGGCGCCTGTCGGGCGGTCAGCGTCAGCGCGTCGCGCTGGCCCGCGCGCTCTATGGCGATCCGCCGGTGCTGGTGCTGGACGAGCCGAACGCCAATCTCGATGCGCAGGGCGAGCAGGCGGTGATCGAGGCGATCCGCGATGCGAAGGGGCGCGGTCGCACGGTGATCGTGATCGCCCACCGGCCCTCGGCCATCGCGGCATGCGACTTCCTGCTGATGCTGGATCGCGGCCAGCAGGTCGAATTCGGGCCCCGCGACGAGGTGTTGCGCAAGCGGACCCGGAACTATCCGCAGCTGGTCGCAGGCCGCGGCGGCGCGCAGGCCGGCGCTGCGGTCGAGGCGCAGCAGCCCGGCGCTGCTGGCGGCACCGCCAATGGCGTTGGGGATCGCGACACGGAGGAGGCGGCACCGGCAGCCGCCTCGACGAGCGGCGGCGCAACCGGCGCACCGGCGTTGAGATTGGATGAAACCATGCGTGTCGATGAGCGGCGCGAGGAGCAGCAGGGATGAACGTCTCGGGTAACACGGGCGGCGATGACCGCTGGGCGGGCCGCGGCTTCGCCGTCTTCGGCTTGATCTGCGTGCTGCTGCTGGCGGGCGGCTTCGGCGGCTGGGCGGCTACGGCCACGCTCGCCAGCGCGGTCGTCAGCCAGGGCCAGCTGCGCGTCGAGAGCCAGCGCCAGGTCGTTCAGCATCCCGATGGCGGTGTCGTCGGCGATATCCTGGTGCGCGAGGGCGATGTCGCAGAGGCTGGCGACGTCCTGCTCGAGCTGGACGGCACGCGCCTCTCCTCCGAGCTAAAGGCGCTCGAGGCGCAGCTCTTCGAGATCGTCGCCCGGCGTGGCCGCCTGATGGCCGAGCAGGCCGATCGCGAGGCGATCAGCTTCGACAGCGAGCTGCTTGAGGTCGCCGGCGGCGACGCCACCGTCGCCGATCTGGTTGAGGGGCAGCAAAACCTGTTCCAGGCCCGCCGCGCCTCGGTCGCGACCGAGCTTGCCGTGTTCGGCGAACGCCAGGCCCAGGTCGAGCAGCAGATCATTGGCGTCGCCTCGGAGATCGAGGCGGTGGCCCGCCAGAAGGCCCTGGCGCAGGAGGAGCTGGCCGACGTGAAGGGCCTCGCGGACAAGGGCCTTGCCCGGCGCGACCGCGTCATGGCGCTGGAGCGCGAGACGGCGCGCCTGTTGGGGCAGGAAGGCCGACAGATCGCGCGCCAGGCCGAGCTGAGGGGCCAGATCGCGGAGCTTAAGGAGGAGCAGATCCGACTGGCGGCGTCGCGGCGCGAGGAGGCGATCAGCGAGCTTCGCGAACTGGGCTTCCGCGAGCTGGAGCTGCGTGAGCGGCGCATCCAGCTGCAGGATCAGCTGTCGCGCCTGGCGATCCGGGCCCCGATGACCGGCATCGTCTACGACATGCAGATCTTCGCGTTGAAATCGGTGGTCCGTCCCGCCGACCCCATCCTCTACATCGTGCCGACCGATACGGGTCTGGTGGTCGAGGCGCGGGTGGAGCCGGCATCGATCGATCAGGTCTATGTCGGGCAGGAAGCGGTGCTGCGGCTCACCGCCTTCAATGCGCGCACGACGCCCGAGATCTTCGGCAACGTTGTCAACGTCTCGGCCGACGCCTTCACGCAGGAGAGCACCGGGCAGAGCTACTACAAGGTCGATGTCGCCATCCAGGCTGAGGAATTCGCCAAGCTTGAGGGCAGGGACCTCGTCGCCGGTATGCCGGTGGAAGTTTATCTGCAGACCGGCGAGCGCACGCCGCTGACCTACCTGGTCAAGCCGATGACCGACTACGTCAACCGGGCCTGGCGCGAGGAGTGACCGGGCCCCGGCCGGCCTCGGCCCGGGCACGCCGCGGGGCGCCGAGGGCTGGCAGCGCTCGGCGAGGACGGTCACCGGCGCGACGCCGTTTGCGTACCGAAGCCCAGCCCATGTGGTCAGGACTTGCGGTCCACGACGAAATAGGCGGCGGCAGACAGCAATGCTGCGTCCTCGCCGAAGGGCGCCAGCGCCGCCGCCGCCTCGTCAGCGAGCTGCCGTGCCCGCGCCTTAGCACCCTCAAGGCCCAGGATATCGACGAAGGTTGCCTTGCCTGCGCCGGCATCCTTGCCGACGCGCTTGCCGACCTCGGCCTCGTCGCCCTCGACATCCAGCAGGTCATCCGCGATTTGGAAGGCCTCGCCCAATGCCGCGGCATAAGTGCTGATCGCCTCAAGATGCGCCCGCGCCGCTTGCCCGAGCAACGCGCCGATCTCGGCCGAGGCCTGCAACAGCGCGCCGGTCTTCATTGCCTGAAGCCGCTTCACCGCCGCGGCGTCCTGATGCGCATGGCCAGCCTCGGCGGCGAGGTCGAGCGCCTGGCCGCCGACCATACCCGCGGCGCCCGATGCTTCGGCCAGACGCAGCACGCAGCGCGCCCTGACGAGCGCGTCGCCATGCGTCTCTTCATTGGCGAGGATGCGAAATGCCTCGGTCTGTAGCGCGTCGCCGGCCAGGATTGCGGTCGCCTCGTCCCAGGCCCGATGCACGGTCGGCTTGCCCCGGCGGAGATCGTCATCGTCCATCGCCGGCAGGTCGTCATGCACCAGGCTGTAGGCGTGCAGGCATTCCAGCGCCGCGCCTGCGCGCAGGGTGCCGTGTCGGGGTGCGCCTGTGATCCGGCCCGCCTCGACAGCCAGGAACGCGCGCAGCCGCTTGCCGCCACCCATCACGGCATAGCGCATCGCCGCGATCAGCGGTCCTTCGCCGGGAATGTCCACCGGGGGCGGCAGGCACGCGTCCAGCGTCTTCTCGATCGCCTCGGCGGTCTGGGACAGGGCGGCTGCGAAGCGTTCAGCGTTGGTTGCCGTCATGGATTGGGGACTTCAGACGGGAGTGGGAGTGGGGAGCCCGCGGCGCTTCCGCGCCGGCAGACATACCTCAAGGAGGTGAGGCGACGCGCTACTGCGTCGTCTCTTCGTCGAAAATATCGGGCAGGGTCTCGTCCTCGCCACCGATCTGCGCGGCTCGGCGCTGCAGATACACCGATCGCAACGTTACATAGCTATCCGCACTCTCGTAGAGCAGCTCATCGACCAGGTCGAAATTCTGCGAGCGCGCGTCCACAGGATCGAGCACGTTGATCGGCAGCGGTGCGCCCGACACCGCCTCGACATCGGAGAAGCCGAAATAGGTCGTCGGGCTGAAGGCGCGGTCGACGACCGAACCGCCAAGATCGCGCGCCGTCGACGGGCCGAGGAAGGGCAAGACCAGATAGGGCCCGGGCTCGACCCCATACTTCCCGAGGGTTATGCCGAAATCGTTCTGCTCGCGCGGCAGCCCGAACTCGGTGGCCGGGTCCAACAGGCCCGCGGCACCGTACACCGTGTTGACCACGAAGCGGCCTAGGGTGCGCGCCGCCGGCGTCATCTCGCCCTGAAGAAGGTGATTTGCGAAATCAATTGGCAGCTCCAAATGATTGAGACCATTGGAGATAATCAGCTTCACAGGCCCTACCGCGACGATGTCGTATCCCTGTGCCACCGGCCGCAGGACGTTGCGATCCAGGGCAACGTTGAAGCCATGGATCGCGCGGTTCGTCTGCTCGTACGGATCGCCCGGGGTCGCCGCGACCGGTGCGTCGTCGCTGCTTGCGCAGGCGGACACCGCAAGACCGATGGCGATCACTGCGATCAGCCTGCCAAACCGTGCGAATCTCATCTCGACCCCCTCGTCACCCGTCGGCCGGCCATTTCCCGCAGAGCGCTCCATGGCGACAACCGGCCGCGACGCTACCGCGCAGCAGGTGCAGCAACAAGGCGCAAACCGGCTGCTGGCGGGCTTCGTGACTGCCCCCGGCGCCTTAGTCACCAGGCGATGCAGCGAGAACACGATCGACCGGTTCTTGTTGTAGACGAAT
Source organism: Pseudomonadota bacterium (assembly GCA_039199465.1). Classification (GTDB taxonomy): domain Bacteria; phylum Pseudomonadota; class Alphaproteobacteria; order Rhodobacterales; family Rhodobacteraceae; genus Thermohalobaculum. The sequence continues at coordinate 99 of JBCCSW010000246.1, read as the reverse complement.
GGGAAAGACGCCATTGCTCATCCCCGGCATAAAGAGGTGCAGTGCCGCAGATGAACCGCGCGCAAGAACACGGTGCTGCGTCACCACCGTCCACGGCAG
>JBCCSW010000245.1:0-6390 GCA_039199465.1 Pseudomonadota bacterium | reverse complement strand
GGTCGCGCCGTCATCCAGCGTGACCGCGGCGTCGGGCGCGAAGTCGAACGGCGTCTCCATCCGCTCGTGGAACAGCGGCGCCCAATGCTCCATGCCCTGGTGCTTCCGCCCCTCGCTGACGGCGGAATAGAGCGGGTCGTCGAGCCGCGGCGCGCCGAAGATCTCGCGGAAGCGGCTGCGGAAGCGCTGGATCGAGGCGGCGTCGAGGATGACCTCGGAGGCCGGCGCCAGCTCGACGCGCTTGATCTTCGCCTCGGTCCGCTGCGTGGTCGCATCGAAGCGGCGCGCGCTCTCCAGCACGTCGCCGAAGAAGTCCAGGCGCACCGGATTGACGCGGCCCGGCGGAAAGATGTCGATGATCCCGCCGCGCACGGCATAGTCGCCCGGCTCGGCGACGGTCGAGGTGCGGTTGAAGCCCATGCGCGCCAGCCAGGCGACCAGTTCGGCGACCTCGACCCGGTGGCCGGGGCGGCCGACGAAGCTGGCCTCGGCCAACACGGCGCGGGCCGGCACCTTCTGCAGCGCGGCGTTCAGCGTGGCGACGATCACCGCCGGATCGGTCGGCGGCGCATGGGCCAGGCGCGCCAGCGTCGCCATCCGCCGCGCCGAGATCTCGGGGTTGGGCGAGACGCGGTCATAGGGCAGGCAGTCCCAGGCGGGGAACGGCAGGATCGGCGTTGTCGGCGACCAGATCGACAGCGCCTCGATCATCGCGGCGGCGCGGGCATCGTCGCGCGCCACGTGAATGACCGGCCCGCCCACGCGCGCGGCGAGGTCGGCGACCAGCTTGGCGTCATAGCCCTCGGGCGCCCCACCGATGGTGACGCGTCCCGGCGCGACTCGTTCGTGCCTGTTCATGCGCGGGGCAGGTAGCTCCAAGCGGCCCATGTCGCAAGGTGATCGTGACGCGGATGGGCGTCGGTTCCCGTTCGCTGCGCCGATGGTCAGTACCCCGGCTCAATCCCCCGGCAGCGCCGCGTCGAAATCGAAGGCGCGGTCCAGCGCCTCGCCATCCACCGCGTCGAGTATCGCGGGAGACCAAGTGGGCGCGCCGTCTTTGTCGATGATCGTGGCCCGCACGCCCTCGTAGAAGTCGGGATGCATCATGCAAAACCGCGCCAGGCGGTACTCCAGCGCCATGCAGGCATCGAAGGACAGCGTGGCGCCAAGGCGGAGCTGGCGGAAGGCGATTGTCGTGCAGGTCGGCGACTTCTGGCGGATCGCGGCGACCTGCATTTCGGCCCAGTCGTCATTAGCCCCCTCCAACCGGTCGAGGATACCGGCGATGCTGGTTGCACCGAAGCAGCGGTCGATGGCGCGCTGCTGCTGCATGGCCAGCCGGCGAAGCTCGCTCTGCGGTCCCTCCTCGGGCGTGTTGAGCGTCAGCATGCGCCCCTCGGGCGGGCGCTCCCACCGCCCCTCCGCCAGCCAGCCGATCAGCCAGCCGATGCGGTGCGCCGGCAGCATCAGATCGCAGAGACCGGCGCGCACCGTGTCGTTGCCGATGAGCCGCGTGCCAGTCAGGCCCAGCCACATGCCCGTGTAGCCCGGCAGGCGCGGCAGAAACCAGGTCGCGCCCACATCGGGGAACAGGCCGATCCCGGTCTCGGGCATCGCGAAGACCGTCCGTTCGGTCGCGACGCGCAGGCTGCCATGGATCGAGACGCCGACGCCGCCGCCCATCACGATGCCGTCCATGAGCGCGACATAGGGCTTCGGAAAGGCCTTGATCTTGCCGTTCAGCCGGTACTCGTCAGCATAGAATCCGAAATTGGAGCGCCCCGCGGCGCCGCCGGGACGGCCGGCATCGTAGAGCGCGCGGATATCGCCCCCGGCGCAGAACGCCTTGTCGCCCGAGCCGCGGATCGCGACCACCTCGATCGTGGGATCGTCGGCCCAGGCGTCGAGCTGGGCCTCCAGCGCCAGCGCCATCCCATGGGTCAGCGCATTCAGCGCCTTCGGCCGGTTCAGCGTGACGAGGCCGAGCTTGCCGCGCGTCTCGAAAAGGATCTCCGCCATCCCGACGGCCTGATCTGCCGTATTCGCCCCCATGACACCCTCGACGCTCAACCCGTACCGCAGCCCCCTCCGTTCCCTAGACCGGGCGCTGCCGATCCCGCAATGCATGCGGTTGCCGGGCCATCCCAGCCGTGGCAGCGTCCGCTGAAGCCACCCGACAGGACGCCAGCCGATGCTCTCCCCTCCACCCTTTCCCGCCGCGCGGCCCCGGCGCCTGCGCCGCACGCCCTGGATCCGCTCGATGGTTGCCGAGGCGGTGCTGACGCCGGCCGACTTCATCTGGCCCTGTTTCGTGATCGAGGGCGAGGACCGCGCCGAGCCGGTGCCGAGCATGCCGGGCGTCGAGCGGCTGACCATCGACCGGCTGGTGGCGGCGGCCGGCGGGGCCGCGGCCCTCGGTATCCCCTGCATCGCGATCTTTCCCTATACCGAGGCCGACAAGAAGACCCGCGACGCCGAAGAGGCGTGGAACGAGGACAACCTCGTCTGCCGCGCGACGCGCGCCGTAAAGGCGGCCGTGCCCGAGATCGGCGTGATGCTGGATGTCGCGCTCGACCCCTACAACGCCGACGGGCATGACGGTCTGGTCCGCGGCGGCGTGATCCTGAATGACGAGACCTTGGAGGCGCTGGAGCGGCAATCGCTGGCGCAGGCGGCGGCCGGGGCCGATATCCTCGGGCCTTCGGACATGATGGACGGGCGTATCGGCGTGATGCGCACGGCGCTGGAGCGCGAGGGCTTCAAGGACGTCGCGATCATGTCGTATGCGGCGAAATACGCCTCGGCCTTCTACGGCCCGTTCCGCGATGCCGTGGGTTCGGGCGGCGCGCTGCAGGGCGACAAGAAGACCTATCAGATGGACCCGTCGAACGGCGACGAGGCGCTGCGCGAGGTCGCGACCGACCTGGTCGAGGGCGCCGACATGGTCATGGTCAAGCCTGGGATGCCCTATCTCGACATCTGCTCGCGGGTATCGCGGGAGTTCTCGGTCCCGACGTTCGCCTATCAGGTGTCTGGCGAATACGCGATGCTGAAGGCGGCGTCCGGTGCGGGCTGGATCTCGGACCGCGCGGCGATGATGGAGAGCCTGATGGCCTTCAAGCGCGCGGGCTGCGACGGCATTCTGACATATTTCGCGCTGGACGCGGCACGGACGCTGAAAGCCGGGTGAGCGTCAGTTGCCGGGCTGGCCCCGGCGCGACATGACCAGCAGACCCACGGCCGTGAGCGCGAGGAGGATGGCGTTGATCGGCACCGCCGGCATGCCCGCGGCCAGCACGTCATCGGCCACCGCCACGTCATCGGCATCCGATAGTCTGCCGGGCGTGGCGGGTACGGGCTGCGCGATTTCGGGACTGCGTGTTGCAGCTGCACAGTCGAACGAGAGCGGTCCGACGAGGATCATCGCAGCCAGGCAGCCCGAAAGCATCAATGACTTCAGTGCCATCGTTCCAACTCCACTCTCCCCGTCGGCCAACGTGCCCAATCTTCTTCGCAGTCGCAACAAAAAAGCTGTGACACTTTGGCAGCGATGCACAGGCGCACCATATGCCGGTTGGTCTGCTGCCAACTCGCGCCAGAGGAGCTTTGGGCATGCGTCTCAACTTGATCATCGGGGTCTCGGCCGCGCTCGGCGGGATCGGGATCCTCGTTACGGCCGGTATCTCGGAGGATCGCGGCGGCGGCGTGACCTCGATGGGGAAAATCGTCGTCGAACGTTTGGCCGAGGATCTGGACACGCCTTGGGCGGTCGAGCCGCTGCCCGACGGCGGCGCCCTGGTGACCGAGCGTGACGGCCGGCTTTGGCTGTTCGCGCCGGACTTCTCAAGAACCGCCGTGCGCGGCGTGCCGGATGTCTTCGCCCGCAACCAGGGCGGTCTGCTGGACGTGGCGCTTGCCAACGACTTCGAGACGAGCGGCACGATCTTCCTCAGCTATAGCGAGCCGGCCGGCGGCAGCCGCGCGCGCACCTCGATGGCGAGCGCCGTGCTCGACCGGGAGGCGGCGCAGCTCACCGATCTGCAGGTGATCTTCCGCCAATCCCCCGCCGTGTCGGGCGGGCGCCATTTCGGCAGCCGGATCGTCGAGCGGGAGGACGGCACGCTGTTCGTCACCACCGGCGACCGCGGCGCGCGGCCGATGGCGCAGGACCCCGACAATCATGTCGGCAAGGTCGTCCGGATTGCGCGCGACGGCAGCGTGCCGGCCGACAATCCCTTCGCTTCGGGCCTGACGCCGGCCGGCGAGACCGTGCTGCCCGAGATCTGGTCGATCGGCCATCGCAACATCCAGGGTGCGGCGCTGGACCAGGACGGCCGGCTCTGGACGCTGTCGCACGGCGCGCGCGGCGGCGACGAGGTCAACCTGGCCGAGCCCGGGCTGAACTATGGCTGGCCGGTGATCTCCTACGGCGTGCACTATTCCGGGGGCACGATCGGCGAGGGGACGTCGAAGACCGGGCTGGAGCAGCCGAAATTCTACTGGGACCCGTCGATCGCGCCGTCGGGGATGATCGTCTACGGCACAGCCTCGGACGGCGCGGCCTTCCCGGCCTGGCGGGGCGATCTGATCCTGGGATCGCTCAAATTCTCCTATATCAGCCGGCTGGATCGCGACGGAACCGAGATCCTGGGCGAGGAGCGGCTGCTGGAGGACGCCTATGGCCGCATCCGCGACATCGTCGAAGCGCCGGACAGCACGATCTGGTTCCTGTCGGTCAATGACGGCGCGCTCTACCGGATGATGCCCGAGGATTGGCAACCGGGCGGCTGACGGCGTTCGTAACTGAGCGGCGTGCCGCCAGGGCAACTGGGCGGGTGATGAGGTACGCGACGGCGGCGTCCCTTGTTTGGACGCGAAGCTCCTGCCCTTGCAGCACATAGCCGGGCTCGCTAGCCCGGTGTTGATGCAAGACCGATCGCCATACCGGCGCGGCACGCCGCCGCTGACCCCGCTTGCCGCCGCCCTGCCCGCCAGCGTGCCCTTCGTAGGGCCGGAACAGCAGGAGCGGGCGCGCGGCGCGGCGTACCGTGCGCGCATCGGGGCGAACGAGAGCGTTTTCGGCCCCTCGCCCGCCGCCATCGCCGCCATGGCAGAGGCCGCGCCGCGCGCTTGGCGCTATGCTGATCCGACGGCCTTCGCGCTGCGCCAGGCGCTGTCCGCCGATCTCGACATCGCGCCCGAACGGCTGGTCATCGGCGAGGGTATCGACGGTCTGCTGGGCCTTACGGTGCGCCTGTTCGCCGGGCCGGGCGACGCGGTCGTCACCTCGGCCGGCGCCTATCCCACCTTCAACTATCACGTGATCGGCCATGGCGCCCGGCTGATAACCGTGCCCTATCGAGACGATGCCGAGGATCCAGAGGCGCTCGCGGCGGCGGCCGCTGCGGAACAAGCGCGCCTCGTCTACATCGCCAATCCCGACAACCCGATGGGCAGTTGGCACGGTGCGGAGCGGATCGTAGCACTGGCCGAGGCATTGCCACCCGGCTGCATGCTCTGCCTCGACGAGGCTTATGGGGAGTTCGCGCCCGCCGGCACGCTGCCGCCGCCGGATGCGCTGCCCGCGAACACGATCCGGTTCCGCACCTTCTCCAAGGCGCATGGGCTGGCGGGGCTACGGCTTGGCTACGCGATCGCAACGGCAGAGGTCGCGGCGGCTTACGACCGGGTGCGCAATCACTTCGGTGTGAACGCCATGGCCCAAGCGGCGGGATGCGCCGCGCTGCAGGATCGTGCCTGGCTGGCCCATGTCGTGGCAGCGACGGCACGAAGCCGCCAGCGCATCGGCGCGATTGCCAGCGAGAACGGTTTGACCGCCCTGCCCTCGGCCACCAATTTCGTCGCGGTGGACTGCGGTCGCGACGGCGATTTCGCACGGCGGGTGCTGCAGGGCCTGCTGGCGCGCGACATCTTCGTGCGCATGCCGGGCGTGGCACCATTGGACCGCACCATTCGCGTCGGCGCGGGGACGGATGCCGATCTCGAGCTGCTGGCCGCGGCGCTGCCGCAAGCGCTGGCCGACGCGCGGACCGCCCAGCACGCCTGAGCATGGATCAAGACCCCCGCGTTGCCAGCTGTCGCCCGACGGCGTAGCGTCGCCACGCGTGATAGGGGTCACGAGGGCAACGGACACATGGCGCATCCGCTGAGCGGGGCCGATCTCGGCACGCTTGCCCGGGTCTTCCGGGACGGCGGCGGCGCCGATCGGGCCCTGGCGTCGATGGCGATCTTCGCCGCCGCCGCCGCCCGCATGCCCTTCAGCCTGGCCGAGCGCGCCTTCGTTCAGCTGCCCGCCGCGGATGTCGATGGACCGCCGCTCTTCATCCTCGGCCATTGGCGCTCGGGCACCACGCATCTCTATAACCTGCT